>NZ_JBIQFG010000065.1:0-11185 GCF_045369345.1 Ureibacillus sp. 179-F W5.1 NHS
ACTCTCCATAAAAGAAAATTTGATAAAGCTCTAAATTTACACTGGCATCATAATGATGTCCAAAATTTCGTTTCAACTATTAAGTTAAAACTGTATTTCATTAACGTTTTGTTGTTCAGTTTTCAAGGTTCATTTGTCACTGTGTTTCTTAAGCAACTTTTAAATTATATCGCATTATCACTTTTAAGTCAACAACTTTTTAAATTTAAAATGTTGCGTCTCATACGACAGCTTTAATATTATATCAACTCAATATTCAAAAATCAATATCTTTTTTTGAATTTAAGTAAATTTTTGACATCGCAAAAGCGACATGTATTAATATATCACTATAACTTTAAATATGCAATACCTTTTTTCATTGATTATTGAAATACGGTTAAAACACCAATACATATTACACCTGGTATTCCTAAAATCGTTATTGTTAATGCTGAAAACAAGTTAACAGGAACAATAATATCATAACCATCAACTATAATATGGGCTATGTAAAGTAAAGCAAATGAACAAGCTAACTTAAACCATAAAATAGCTAACTTTTCAAAAACAACACTAAACCCTATTTTTCTTCCTATTAAGATACCAAAAAAGAGTAGCGCACAAACAACACCAATTACAATGTATGTTGTCAATCATATCCTCCTTAATAATGTATTCATAGGAGCATATGCTTTTACGTCTACTCTTATTATGTTCATTTAAGTAATATTTTTCGAATTCGTGCTTCTTTAAATAAATAAAAATGAATACTTTCCGCAATTTTACGTTGTGCAATGATTTCAAGATCGTAATCATCTACTAACCCTTCAATCACTTTTGCGCTATTCCAATCTTCTTTGGTCTCTTTTATAAGATGAATTAATTTTTCATCGAATTCTTTTTTTAATTTCCCCTTACGGCTAAACATCAACTACTCCACTCACCTTATACCAATTTACAGGAAAGACATATAATGATAAATAAAAAATTCACTACTTTTATTAGGTTAGTACTTGACCTAACACTAATCAGCTCAAGAAATTTTCATTTAAAAGGATAATTAGCGGTATCAGCTAACTTAAAAATCCATTTTTTTAATGAGAAACTTTATATATGTAACAGTTCCCACCTACTTCAAAGGAAAAAGAATACTGACACACATTACTAACTTATAAATCTATCATATTTTGTTTTTTGAATGGCTTCAACGATATAGCCATTGAGTTTAAATAGAAAGTATAAACAACAAGTTGAATTTCTCCGAAATTAGAAAGAGAAATTAGTGTAATGATTATAGTTCACGTCTTCCTTCTAATGCTTTTGATAAAGTAACTTCATCTGCATATTCTAAATCCCCACCTACTGGTAACCCATGGGCAATACGAGTCGTACGAATTCCCGATGGTTTAACAAGGCGAGATATATACATCGCTGTTGCTTCACCTTCAATGGTAGGATTTGTAGCTAAGATTAATTCCTGTACTCGTTCATCCTGCAAGCGAGTAATTAATGACGCGACATTGATATCCTCTGGTCCAACGCCATCCATTGGTGAAATAGCACCGTGTAGTACATGATACAACCCTTGATAATCACGCATTTTTTCCATCGCAATAACATCTTTTGGATCTTGGACTACACATATAGTGGAAACATCCCGTGTTTTATCAGAACAGATTTGACAAGGATCTACGTCTGTAATATGACCACAAACAGAACAATACGTTAAATTTCGTTTCGCATCGACTAAAGCTTTTGCAAAGGATAAAACTGTATCTTCTTTCATTGTCAAAACGAAAAATGCCAGTCGAGCCGCAGTTTTCGGACCGATACCTGGCAATTTCATAAAGCTATCAATTAACTTTGATATTGGTTCAGGGTAATACATTTTTGTTTCCTCCTAAAATGGAAGGTTTAAGCCTTGTGTGAATTTACCCATTGTTGCAGTAGTTGTTTCTTCTACTTTCTTTAATGCTTCATTTGTAGCTACAACCATTAAATCTTCTAACATTTCTACATCATCAGGGTCTACTACAGAAGGGTCTAAATTAACACTAAGGACTTCACGTTGTCCATTCATCGTTACTTTTACCATACCGCCGCCAGCAGTACCTTCAAATTCTTTTGCGTTTAATTCTTCCTGTGCTTGCATCATTTCTTTTTGCATTTTTTGCATCTTTTTCATCATACCTTGCATATTGCCCATTCCACGCATTATAAATTCCTCCTAATATACATTTTGACCTTATCTAAATCGATAACATCAATTTTTGAATTTTAATCTTCAACTACCTCAACAAAGTCTTTACCAAACATTTTCTCAGCTTCTGCGATTAAAGGGTCTTCAGAAGCAATCTCTTGCGCATCATCGATAAATGGATCTTCATGGATATTTTCCTGAACCAGTGCCCCTTCATGATCAGTTGTTTCTTTTTTCTGATTTAAACCGTTTTCTTTAATAAAGCTTTGACGCAATGATATCCAATCATTTTCAGGAATACATAATAATTCATACATTGTTCCTGTTATTTGAGAGAGAATTTGAGAAAAGAGTGTTGTAAACTCTCTGTTTTCGGCAACCATTCGACAATGAATATCATACTTGAATTTTACCACAAATGCACTACTTGATGCTGCAACCGGTTCCGCTTCAGCTAATAATGCCGCTTGTGATTTTTGTAACTGACTTAATGTTTGCGCCCAAGCACTTTTAATTTGATGAATATCTTGTTTTGTTGCCCCTTTTAATACTTCACGAATTCTACCAACAGGCGCGTTGTAACCAGTCGTTTTTGCTCGAGGACGTGGCGCTTCCTTCTGTTGAATTGCAGGGTTACCTTGTGCTGAAATCCCATTTTGCAATTGTAAAGTTAACTGTTGAACCATTTTTTCAAGATTCGCCACTTTTTCATTTACAGCAGGGTCAACACTGCCTCCAACATGCCCATTCACCACACTGCTATTTTGAACTTGAGCCATTTTTAATAAAGCCGTTTCCAAATAGATTTTAGTATGATGGGAAAAACGCATTTCTTGTTGCGTTTTAGCTAGTATATCGATATATCCGTAAAGTGTATCGGCGTTAAATTCATGAGCTAATGTTATAAACTTTTCTTCCGATGTTACTAATTCCAGCAATTCAGTTAAATCACTACTTGTTTGTAATAACAATAAATCTCGGAAAAAAGTAATAAAGTCTTCTGATAATCGAACCGGATCCTTACCTTCAGCTATTAATTCTTCTAAAGAACTTAATACTTGTGCAATTTCTTTATTTTTTAATGCAAAGGCTATATCGTAAAAGACGTCTTGGCTAATCGACCCGCTTACAAGAAGAGCATTTTCTAACGTTAACTTATCCCCACTAAACGATACAACTTGATCTAATAAGCTTAATGCATCACGCATCCCACCAGCTGATGCTTGCGCAATTACCTTTAAGGCTTGTTCTTCAAACGGTAAATCAATATCCTCTAAAATAATTTTCATTCGTTCTAAAATATCATTAGAAGATAAACGTTTAAAATCAAAACGCTGACACCTTGAAATAATTGTCGCAGGTAGTTTATGAGGCTCCGTAGTCGCTAAAATAAAAACGGCATGGGGAGGCGGTTCTTCTAACGTTTTTAAAAGTGCATTAAAGGCACTAGTAGAAAGCATATGCACTTCATCGATAATATACACTTTGAAACGAGCATTAGCTGGAGCAAATCTTACTTTCTCAATAATATCCCGCATTTCTTCAACACGGGAATTCGATGCCGCATCAAATTCAATAACATCTGGATGGGAACCTTCTGTAATACTTAAACATGTAGGACATTCATTACACGGTTCCTTTGTTGGAGCTTTTTCACAATTTAATGCTTTAGCAAAAATTTTCGCAGTACTTGTTTTCCCAGTCCCTCGAGGACCTGAAAATAGATAAGCATGGGTTGTTTTATTTGCCTCTAGAGCATTTTGAAGGGTTCTTTTTACATGTGTTTGACCTGACATTTCTCGGAAACTTTGCGGCCTATAAACACGGTAAAATGCTTGATACGTCAATTTTTTCCTCCCCTTCTAAGTTCACGATTTAAGTAGCTACATTATAGCATAAAACAAGAGTGCTTTTCTTCTTTGAATGGATCAAAAAAACAAACTTATTAATAATAGCAAAAACTAGTTTATATATTAGTGTAATACATTTAGTAAAATATCCCCCGAAATAGATAAAAGGTTATTTAGAGTGTATCCATCCATACTCTAATTAACCTAATTAAAAATTCAATGTTACTTAAAACTCTGTCCAACCAACCGAGGAAATGAAATATAGTACAAAATAACGACCGATATACCTATCCAAATCATAAAACAATGGTGCCATAAATTTAATCCAAACTCCAAAGGTTGCCTTCGCAATAGCAACGATCCCCACGTAGCTCTGAAAGTAGGTATAATCAATTTCCATTAACCACTACCAAATTGGATAGATGTTACTAGCACTTGATTGTATATAAAGTTAAAGCCATGCACCAACGAAAAGTAATATTAAGTTTAACCGAAATGGGAACCAAAATTCATGAGTTTCATACTACGCTTGACGACCATGAGTATGCAGATTTAATTAAAAGAACAGGTTAATATCCGAAAAATAATTTCCCTCCATTTTACTTGAGAATTTTTAACTGTATTTAAAGAAAAAATAATTCTACCTAATAAAAAGAGTTATCTCACTAACTAATTGAGATAACTCTTCGTTAACATTATTCTCTTTACCTTCCTAACTTCTTAGCACTGGTGCCTCCAATCCCCCAATGGGATTTAGGAACTTCGCTGACGACTATACGAATGCTTTCTGAAGGAGCATCTAATGATTTGCTGACCGCCTCTGTTACATCCGCTATTAAACCTTCTATTTTTTCTGGAGGTCGCCCCTCCATAATTTGAATATTAATGAACGGCATTACTCTACCTCCTAATTGAATGAACAACTATTTTTTAACAAAAAAGGATACTTCTCCGATACCTCCAAGCTTCACTTGCACAAAGTCTCCAGCAGAAAGTCGGATAGCTTCCGTTAAACCTCCAGTTAAAATCGGTTGTCCCGCTTTTACCTTTTGTCCCTTTCTACTAATCATATTGGCATATCGAGCAACTGAATTTGCTGGGTGACCAAGTACTGCTGCACCTGCTCCTAAAGCTTGCACCTTACCGTTGATTGATAACGTGACACCTACCATATCTAGTGCTACATCTTCTGGGTTTCGCAAGTTAGTACCGAATACAGCTCCCCTCGCTGATGTGTTGTCCGCAATGACATCTGGCAGTGTAAAATTAAAATTTTCGTATCGGCTATCAATAATTTCAATTGCAGGGAATACGTATTCTGTTGCATCTAAAACATCTTGGACTGTAATATTCGGTCCTTCTAGATCTTTTCCTAAAACAAAACCAATCTCCGGCTCTACTTTTGGATGGATATAATCAGATAATGAAATAAAGTCTCCGTCCTCTACTATCATATAATCAAAGATGTAACCATAAATAGGATCTTTGACGTTCATTTGTTTCATTTTTGCTTCACTTGTAATCCCCATTTTTGGTCCAACAATTTTATAACCTTGCTCTAACTTCTGTTTAATAAGCTCTTCTTGAATCATATAAGCTTCCTCAATTGTTAATGTTGGATATAATTGAGCAGTAATTTTTTCAATTTCTTTCTTATCTTTTTCTGTGTTGTGGACATACTCTGTAAGTTCTGCGATTAAATGATGGTTCATCAAGCTCCTCCTACCCGATTGTTATTTTCTCTTTAGAGAGTTCAGCAGCTACGTCGACAATCATATCTTCTTGACCACCAACTACTTTTCTTTTCCCTAACTCCATTAAAATATCTCGGGAATCGACGCCAAATCGTTGGGCTGCACGTTTAGCGTGTAATAAAAAACTAGAGTAGACGCCTGCATAACCTAACGTTAGACTATCTCTATTAATAATTTGTGGTTCAAGTAAAATTTTTGAAACGATATCTTCTGATACATCCATTAATTTATATAAATCAATACCTGTTTTTATACCCATCCTTTCTAACACGGCAATTAAAACCTCTGTTTGAGTATTGCCTGCTCCTGCCCCTAAACAACGAATGCTTCCATCAATTCGAGTTGCCCCTTCTTCAATGGCAGCAAGGGTGTTTCCCATGGCAAGGGACAAATTGTTATGAGCATGAAAACCAATATTAATAGCAAGTTCATTTTTAAGCGCCTTCACTCTTTCTCGGACTTCATTCGGCAATAGTGCTCCAGCAGAATCTACAATATAAACTGTATCTGCACCGTAACTTTCCATTAATTTAGCCTGCTCCACTAACTTCTCTACTGGAGCCATATGACTCATCATTAAAAAGCCGACTGTTTCCATTCCTAAATTTTTCGCCGTTTCGATATGTTGTTTTGAAATATCAGCTTCAGTTACATGAGTAGCAATTCGGGCCATTTTAACGCCTATTTTTGATGCCTCTTTTAAATTTTCAATAGTACCAATTCCTGGAAGTAACAACACAGCAAGTTTTGAAAAATCTACAACAGATACAGCAGCTTCTATTAACTTCATTTCATCCGTTTTAGAAAATCCATATTGTAAGGATGAACCTCCTAAGCCGTCTCCATGGGTGACCTCAATATAAGGAACCTTTGCTTCATTTAATGCTTTAGCAATAGTCGCCACTTGATCGACTGTATATTGATGGCCAATGGCATGACTTCCGTCCCGTAAGGCTACTTCCGTAATGATTATTTCTTTTTCCACTTTAAGTATCCCCCCTCTTTTAAAAAGCCTCTATACAATTGTTTCCATACGGTGTTTTGCAAATTCTTCTGCCACTTTAACAGCTGCTGATGTCATAATATCTAGATTCCCAGCATACTTCGGTAAATAATGTCCAGCCCCTTCGATTTCAAGGAATACTGTAATTTTATTGTCTTCAAATATCGGTTCTGTACGTAATTTATAGCCTGGTACGTAAGATTGAACTTTTTCTACCATTTTATAAATAGAATCGGCTACAAGCTCTTGATTAACTTGATTATTGTTCACAATGACGTGAACAGTATCTCTCATCATAATGGGTGGTTCAGCAGGATTTAAAATTATTATTGCTTTCCCCTTTTTTGCTCCTCCCACTACTTCGATAGCTTTCGCTGTTGTTTCTGTAAACTCATCTATATTTGCCCTTGTTCCTGGTCCTGCACTTTTACTGGAAATGGTAGCCACTATTTCGGCATATTCAACACACTCCACTTTATTGATTGCGTGAATAATAGGAATGGTAGCTTGGCCTCCACATGTAACTAGATTGACATTGTCAGTATCTAAATGAGCACCTAAATTAACAGGTGGTACAATGAAAGGTCCAATAGCAGCAGGAGTTAAATCAATCATTTGTTTACCGAGTTTTTTTGCAACTTGTGCGTTATGAATATGGGCATTGGCACTGGTCGCATCAAACAAAATATCCACACTATTTGGATATTGAAGCAAACCGTCAATACCATTTTCAAACACTTGATAGCCATCCCTTTTTGCACGTTGCATTCCCCTTGAGGATGGATCTACTCCCATTACTGTAGTTAATTCCAGTACTTCGGATCGGGCTAACTTCATCATTAAGTCCGAACCAATATTACCAGTTCCAATGATTCCGACCTTTACTTTGCTCATAACCTTTCCCCCTTTTACTCAGTAAATGAAACTGCTACTTCTCCAAGTTCAGCAAATTTTGCACGACAACGATCTCCAGGTTTCACTTCAATAGCAGCAGATAAAGCACCTGATAAAACCACTTCTCCAGCTTTTAGAGCTACGTCGTAATCTGCAAGTTTATTTGCTAACCATGCCACGCATTTTGCGGGATTTCCCAAAGCAGCTGCCCCTACTCCTGTATTTTGCAATACATCATTGTGATAGAGCGCCATACCTATTTGCTTTAAATCGACTTCCGTTATTTTTTTACGATTTTCACCTAAAACATAAAAACCGGATGAAGCATTATCGGCAACTGTATCGACTAAGGTGATTTCCCAATCTTTAATTCTACTGTCTACGATTTCAAGTGCTGGGACGATATAATCTGTTGCAAGTAGTACATCAAAGGAAGTAATGTTCGGACCAACTAGATCTTCTTTTAATATGAACGCAATTTCCGCCTCAACTTTTGGCTGTAGTAATTTTTTGAAAGAAAGACTATCTCCATTTTTAAGTTCCATTCCATCTAACAAATGACCAAAATCAGGTTCCCCAACCCCTAACATTGTTTGCATAGACTTGGACGTCAACCCAATTTTCTTACCTGTAATAGTTTGGCCAGACTGCACTTGTTGTTGAATTGTATATAACTGAATCTTATAAGCATCATCAACATGAAGATCGGGATTTAAAGCTGTTACAGGTTGAACCCCTTCGCCAATATTCCAAGCATTTGCTAGGTGATTAGAAAACATTTTAGTATCAAGTACATTGGTTTTGTTCACTAAAAGCGCCTCCTAAAGTTTAATCGTAATATTGGACAATTCAGTGTAGAAATCAAAGCTGTGAGCTCCACCTTCACGACCAAGGCCGCTATGTTTCATACCTCCAAATGGTGTGCGTAAATCACGTAAGAACCATGTATTGATCCACACCATCCCCGCTTCAATTTGGCCAGCAATACGATGGGCACGTTTAATATTTGTTGTCCAAAGGGAAGCACTTAGTCCATAATGCGTATCATTTACTTGTTCCAATAATTCTTCTTCCGTATCAAATGGTATTACCGTTACAACAGGACCAAATATCTCTTCACGAACACATCGAGAGTCTTTGCCAAGTCCTGTAATAATCGTAGGTTCGATATAATACCCCTTTTCCAATCCTTGTGCTTGTTTACCTCCAGTTAAGAACTTTCCTCCTTCTTGTGGTACAAGTTCTAAATAACTTTGCACTTTCCGGTAATGCTCTTCACTAACTAATGCGCCAACTTTTGTATTCGGATTCATTGGGTCGCCTACTGTTAATTTTTCCGTTTCGTTAACAAATTTCTCAAGGAACTCATCCATGATTGTTCTTTCTACATAAATTCTTGAACCACATAAACAAACTTCCCCTTGGTTCATAAAACTGGAACGTAGTGTTGTTTCAACGACATCATCTAAATCAGCATCAGCAAAAATAATATTCGGATTTTTACCGCCTAACTCAAAGGATAGCTTTTTTAATGTTGGAGCTGCTGCTTTCATAATCGCACTACCCGTAACTGTTTCTCCTGTGAAGGCAATTGCATCTACATCAGGATGAGAAGTAATAGCAGCCCCTGTTTCTCCAAAACTATGTACCATATTAACAACACCATCAGGTACACCTGCATCCGAACAAATTTGTGCAAGGACTGTTGCTGTCATTGGTGTAACTTCAGATGGTTTCATCACCACTGTATTTCCTCCAGCAAGGGCCGGTGCAAGCTTCCTTGTCATAAGCAACAACGGTAAATTCCAAGGATTAATTAATCCAACAACTCCCACCGGTCGACGTACCGCATAATGAATAGCAATATCATCTTGGTGATATGTTTCAGTACCAACAGAAATCATATAGTCTGCAAAAAAATGGAAATTGTAGGCAGCACGGTCAATATCTACATTTTTGGAGAGCCATAATGGTTTTCCTGTATCCAATGTTTCTAACATGGCTAATTCATCTTTTCTTTCTAAAATGAGATCACCAATTTTACGTAATATCGCTGAACGTTTTCTTAACGGAAGCTTCCCCCATTCTCCTTTTAACGCCTTTCGAGCTGCTTGCACCGCTAAGTCCACTTCTTCTTTGCCACCTTCGGCAACAATTCCCAAAACTTCCTCGGTAGCTGGATTAATATTTTCAAATGTTTTTCCGCTTTTTGAAGGAATATATCTTCCTTCAATATAATGTTGACAATCAATCGGTTTTACCTTCGCTTCTGTTGTAATCATTTAAATCCCTCCACTTTTGAGTGTGAATAATGTTTCTTTACAAATTCCAACTTTTCACAACTCTAATTTTAAACTCATTATAAGAACTACCACCTTCAATTCAAATAAGGCTGTTCCTTTATACGGAACAGCCTTAAACTTTTTTAAATTTTATAAAATTTTGCTAACTGTACAAAGAAACACCGAGGATAATTGGGGGTTTATATACTTTTAAGTATAAAATTAGTAAAATATAAAGAAAAAGTCCCCTTTTTGAAACATAAAGGAGGAATGGTAAACATGGGGAATGATTCGAGTATGTTATCCTCTGTAAAAAATACCCTGCTTATTTTAAAAAGCTTCAACGTCAATAACCCTACCATGCGAGTTAGTGATTTAGCTAAATCATTAGGTTTAGCCAAAAGTACTGTGAGCCGAATAATGAAGACGCTCGCTAGTGAAGGTTTCGTAGTAAAGGATCCCAAAACAAAAGAGTACCGCTTAGGGTTGACGATTTTAACACTTGGAGGATTAGTCTCAAATGATTTTGAGTTTAATCAAGAAACAATTCCTGTTTTAAATGAAGTAGTTGAAAAAACAAAAGAAACGGCACACTTAGCGATATTAGATGGGCTTGATACAATTTATATTAAAAAGAAAGAATGTAACCATCCTGTTCGAATTCTGACCCATATCGGGCGGCGAAATCCAGCCTATTGTACGAGCTCTGGAAAAGTGCTCCTTGCCTTTCATAATGAAAACTTAGTAGAAGAAATTATTGACAATGGCTTATACCCATTTACGAAAAATACTATTACGAACCCTGATATATTAAGATCCGAAATAAAAAAAATTAAAGAACAAGGTTATGCAGTTAGCACTGAGGAACTAACAGAAGGAACTCGATCTGTAGCAGCACCCATTCGAGATCATACAGGCAAAGTAATTTATGCCATTAATGTTGTTGGACCTATTCAAAGAATGCACGATTATAAAATTCCTTCTATTGCTCGCATTTTAATGCAGGCTGCAAATGAAACTTCTGTAAGATTAGGTTATAATGCGAGGTTATTCAAATCATAAGGCAAGCACTTAGTAGACTGTGCTAAGAGCTATTTACAAACCGTTTGAAGATTAATTAGAAAAATCGGATATACAGGAAACAAATAAATATCCGCCTGTAAAACAGGCGGTTTTAGTAACGCCCTATAAGGGCTCCTTACTAACTGCCCCTAAAGGGG
>NZ_JBIQFG010000066.1:0-11022 GCF_045369345.1 Ureibacillus sp. 179-F W5.1 NHS
AAAGCCGGTGAAATTTTACTTATCGTAAAATTTCACCGGCTTTTCATTTCAGAGGTGGGTTTTGTCCCAGCCTCTTTCCCTTATTCGTAAGTTACTTTATAATCTTCATATTTTAACCATTTTAATTTCGCTTCGAAAAGTTTTAAGAAAACTAAGTTTAATATAATCGGTAATGCAATAAATAATGTAATTGAAATAATGATGCTTTCAGTATTCCAGCCAACTAAGTTTAAATATTTTAAAGGTCCAACGAATCCTGCTAGTCCAAATCCAGCGCTGTATGGAGTACCGATTACTTGGAATAGCCCTCCAAGTCCTCCTAGTATTCCTGCCGTTAAAATCATTGGAAAGGCAATTTTTGGTTTCATAAAGAAGTTACGCATTTGAATTTTAGCAGAAGCAATATGGGCAATCGCTGTACCAAAATTGTTAGCACGGTAACTTGCGATACACATACCAACACCTGATGCACAAACACCAAGGTTTGCTGCTCCAGCACCAATACCTGAAAGCATAATAACCGTTGCAACCCCAATCGTTGAAATTGGTGATAAAATTAAAATGGAGAAAATCATGGCTATGATTGCCCCCATTACGATTGGTTGAAGGCTTGTGACATACATAATCCCTTCACCAATTATCAATGAACTATTTTTTACATAAGGTAAGATTGATAATCCAATAATCCCAGGAAGAAAAATCGTTAACGCTGGCATTGCTAGCAATGTCCAGTCTTTTAATCTCGTTCCTAACCATTGCACAAATAATACGGCTAGTGCTGCTGTTAAACCAATATTAATAACCGTACCAATACCTGCGATTGTCATCGTTCCATCTGTCGCTACTGTAGTAACTCCACTTCCAATGAATGCAGCTAATCCTACAGAACATGTTTGAATAGGCGTTAATTTAAATTGTATACCGATCATTACGCCAATAATGACTGGTAATAGACTCATGACGATGATAGAAACATTTAATATCGTTTCTAGAAATGGTGCATAGGGAATGAGAAGTTTTAATATTTCACCAACAAGGGCGTTGGGGATTAAACAAACAACAATTCCTAAACTCATTCCAGTTAATAGCTTATTAAAAAACTCTTTCATAACTCATTCAAATCCTCTCTAGGTGTCACTCTTTAATGGTAAGACTATTATATAAGTTAGGAAGATTATTTCAATACTAAATTTTCTGAATATAACACAGTTATGTAAGATAACAATCGTAATACAGAATGAAAACGATTTTTTGTAGAAATATATCATATAAATGAAAATATCTTTATCGTTGCATCAAGTAGAGTTTTGCGAATTTTAAAAGGTATTTTAGAAAAATGGAAACGATTTTTCTTAGCCTTGGTATCATGAAGGGATTCGGTGTATAGTAATAGTATTCAACCATTCCTAATGAATGGAAAAGTATATATAACGAAAGGAAGAACTACATGTTAAAAGAAATAGTGTTCGAGCAATTAAAAGTAGCAATGAAAGAAAAAAATGTGATTGCAAAGGGTGTCTTAACGCTTTTAAAATCGGCATTAGATAAAGCAGAAAAAGAAAAGGGATCAGCTTTAACAACAGAAGAGGAAGTTGCGGTTGTTAATCGTGAAATTAAGCAAACGAACCAATCGTTAGATGGGGCAAAACAAGCAAATCGTGAAGATTTAATTGAAAAAGAAGAAGTAAAATTAGCGCTGTTAAAAAGCTTTTTACCGAAACAATTATCCGAAGAAGAAATTACAGCAGTACTAACAGAAGCTGGTGTTACAAGTGGATTAAATATGGGGGAAGCAATGAAAATTGCCAAGCCACTACTGGCTGGTAAAGCAGATGGTGCTACTATTTCTAAAGTAGTAAAAAGTTTAATTTCATAAGATAGCTTTTGAACTCGCCTTTTTGAGCGAGTTTTTTTATTGTGTAGAAAACATATTGACAAGTAGATTTTTCTGTTATATATTAACTTCAATTATAATATTCTGTTATATAACAAATGAAGGAGGAATAAATATGTCTGTTTATCGAGAAGGATATGATTATTATGTTTCAAAATGTATGGATTTTGGTTTAGAGCCGATTAATTTTTATTATTATGTGCTCCAACTTTCTGAGGAGCAGCTACTAGCTTTCAATGAACAAGCAAAAAAGTTAGAAGGAAGTGCCTAAAGGGGAGTTTGAAGAAAAATTCGTTGAAATGACATTAAATACAAAAGGAAAATTAAACGAGGTATTAAACTTGAACGTTTATCAAATCATTCAAAATATCCCATAAACAATCTTACTTTATAAAAAGAAAAGAGTAAGGTTGTTTTTGTTTGCACTAATATTAATAAAAAAGAGCAGCTTTCACTGCCCTCTAATAACCGATTGTTCTATTCACTTAATAATTCTTGTAGACGTTCATATTCATCGTTGCCGATAGCACCGTAATATTGATATAACAAATCAGAGTCTACTTTAATTTTATCTCTATAATTTAAATATAGTTCCTCTGTAAGATGACGGATAATTATTGGAACGGGTTGATTATGATTAAAGTGATTAATATGTTTCTCGATAAATGCTTCCGATAGTTCACACCATAAATTGTTTCCTAGTGCTTCAAAATCAATATAAGATAAATGAGCATTTAAAAAGTCTTCAGACAAATACCCGTTATATTGACAAACAATACGCCAATCTAAATGCTCCCGGTAACGATGTAACCAATGAGGTTCAAAAACCGCACACATTAAATCCATTTGTTTTTTTGAATAGGAATTAAAAATCTTATCCATTTCCTTATTTGACCGTTTTTTATAGCCCATATCATCATAAATTTGACAAGCTAATGAAGGGATACCTTTGACCATATGCTCGCTACCTGGCCACTTATATTGTCCACGATCATATTCAAAAAAGTGGAAATCAAATTTTTCCTCGTCTTCGTCTATTAATTCGTCTTCATCTAGAAGATGGATTGTACTATATTCGCTAAAATATGTTTCATCTTCAATAAATAATTCGATTTCACCTTCAAAATGTTCGTTGATTTTTATTTTTTGCCGTCTAAGTTGTTCAACTATGTAGTTTTTAAAAGACGCTGATAGTCTAGATAAAACTGGATAATTGTATTGAAGGGTTGATACATCCACTTGATCTAGATGTTCAATTAAATATTGTTCATTTAATTGGTCACAAGCATAGCAAATATATGAAAAATCAACGTAATCTAGATATTCTTCAAATTCGGTTGGATGCAATTTGACTAGATTATATCTCCAAAAACAATAATCATGAATAAATTGTTTGGACATCTCCGGATTATTATCTAGAATGTGAGTCATATCAATTTCATCGATAATTGGACCAACATATGAAGGAATGGATTTAATATCAAAGTTTTTTGGGAAATCTAGTTTTGCCAAAGATAATTTCGGATTGAATTTTTTTCTTCGACTTGGATGTGTTTTTAAACTATATGTTCCGATTGAACCGCGCTCGTCTAATAAAATATAAGCCAATTCCTGTTTTTGATCCCTCGTTAATTTGATGTTTTTCGGAAACTTAACAGAGGCGTAATAAGTTATATTGGCCATATCATAGAAAAATTTATAATCACCTTCAGGAGTAAATTCCGAACGGGACAAATTCTTTTTCCAATATAGAAGGGCTCCGTTAATCGGTGGATAGTTGGAAAAATGTATATTTGCTATAGAAAAAATATTATGCGAAAGAGATTCATCATAAACAGTTTTAATAAAATCTATACTTTTAATTTTTAACATGCTGTACCTCCGTTAAAACTATTATATACTTCCTAGACGAAAACAGCAGTAAAAAGTGTCTGGAGTAGATGGATTAAATATCGACTAGAATAAATAAAAATTTATTCATTTTTCGTAATCTGTTGGGAGCAAAATATGACCACTTTACTATCATATTTCTTTATCTTGAAATCTAGAACTAAATTATAGAAAAATTGTGAGGGAAAATGGAACATCAATCCTTCTATTCACTGATGAAATTGTAGAAACTTTTCGTATAAGGGAATGTAACGAAGGAGAATGTTATCTATTAATTTAATATTAACTTTGAGGTCGCTATTTAATAGTTATACAATCGCTTTAAGTTTAATATGTAATTATTAAAATAGAAAACATGGCATTTTAAAATGATGCCATGTTTTCACTTATATTTATGTTGTAAACTGCATTCCTGAAAAGATACCAGTTAGCCACGAACTTGCTGGTCCTGATACGGTCGCTTTATTTGGAAAAACATATCCTGATGGACCTACAAAAAACGGTATCGAAGAAAGTACATATTTCCCTGGACCTTTTGCTCTTTCACCACTATTAAAATAATTATAATAAGTGGTTACCGTTATAAGACATCCTGAACATTGATATAAGTTTCCGGTAAAGGTACCACCACTTGTAAGTGTATGTTTTCCAATTCCACGTGCAACCATTCTATGTTTTGCACCAGTTACCGGACATGGTACATAATTAATACCTATCTCTCCATTTTTATCAACTGAAATATCAACAGTTTCGTGATCATGTTTATGTGAATCGTGATTATGAGATTCATGATTATGTGTCTCAATCGAGTCTAAATGATACTCTGCCGCATTTGCTGGAGCAGAAATACCCATGAATAGTAGTAATGCAAATGTCAAGCTAAAAAATTTCCTCATATTGAACACCCCTTTAAATATTATTTGGACTTCAAAAAGATTCAACCTTTATTTTACATTTCCACCATCCACCTCCTATTAATAACAATATTCAACTCAAAAAAGCATTATCCTTTAATAACTGTTCGACAAATAACGATGAATGAAAACGTAGTACAAAGTATCATTTCAACTTCAATTCGTTATAAAACATTGCAAGTTTATTCCCAATAATTTTAGTTATAAATTTCATTCGATCACCTTCAAAATGGATTTAGATATTTACGAAAAATCTATAAATATTTCCTCAAGGATTGTGGGGGGCGAATGGGGAAAAGCGGATAACAAAATATTTCTATAAAAAATTTATACAGGATAGTATTGGTGGACGTAATAAATGGGAAGTAGGGAACAATAAAAAATTGAATGAGAACAAATTTATACAAAATATTCAAACAATCATTTGACTATTTGAATGTTATTGAATATATTAGTTTTAACAATCAAATATTCATTTGAATAAATGGGGTGTCTAGAGTGAATAAAGAAAAAGATGTATGTGAAATTACGTGTATAAATGAGGAGAAAGTCGTTTCAATTCAAAATAAATTATCGAAGGAAAATCCCTTCGAAGTGGCAAAAATTTTTAAAGCTTTATCTGATGAGACAAGAATTAAAATTGCCTATACACTTTTAGGTGGAGAGTTATGTGTCTGTGATGTGGCAAACATTGTAGGAGCAACTACAGCTACTGCATCCCATCATTTAAGGTTGTTGAAAAATTTAGGAATAGCAAAATACCGAAAAGAAGGTAAATTGGTTTATTATTCATTAGATGATGATCATGTCAAACAACTAATTGAAGTTGCTTTCGCCCATCAAAGGGAGGGAGTTCGAAATGAATGATGTTACAAAAGAAATAGAAGAAAAAAAGGTATACCGTGTAGAAGGTTTTTCCTGTGCAAATTGTGCAGGAAAGTTTGAAAGAAATGTAAAAGAACTTCCAGGTGTACATGATGCAAAAGTGAATTTTGGCGCATCAAAAATTAGTGTTGTAGGGGAAGTTTCCATCGAAGAACTAACGAAAGCCGGTTCATTTGAGAATCTTCAAGTGTTTCCTGATAAAATTAGTTCCCGAAGCGGGGAAGAAAAGGAAATTTCTAAAGTAAAAAATGAAGCATTTTATCAAAAATACAATACTTTACTTTATGCAACTCTCTTCATTGTTTTTGGATACCTCTCGATGTTCGTGAATGGGGAAGGAAACATCCTCACTTCATTATTATTTTTAACATCCATTGTCATTGGCGGTTATTCCCTTTTTATTGTAGGTTTACAAAACTTACGTCGTTTTGATTTTGATATGAAAACATTAATGACAATTGCAGTAATTGGTGCAGCGATTATTGGAGAATGGGCGGAAGCTTCGGTCGTAGTCATCTTATTTGCAATAAGTGAAGCGCTTGAACGATTTTCCATGGATAAAGCCAGACAATCCATTCGCTCACTAATGGATATTGCTCCAAAAGAAGCTCTTATTAAAAGGAATCATCAAGAAATGTTGGTACCTGTAGAGGATATTTTAATTGGTGACATGATGATTGTGAAACCAGGTCAGAAAATCCCAATGGATGGCATTATCGTAAAAGGTAATTCAACCGTAAATCAAGCAGCCATTACAGGTGAGTCCGTTCCTGTGTATAAAAAGGAAGACGATGAAGTATTTGCAGGTACCTTAAATGAAGAAGGGTTACTTGAAGTTCGAATAACAAAATTAGTCGAGGATACGACGATTTCGAAAATCATTGAACTTGTTGAAGAAGCCCAAGCAGAACGGGCCCCATCCCAAGCATTCATAGATACATTTGCGAGATATTATACGCCAATCATTATAGTGATTGCGGTTATTGTGGCCGCTATTCCTCCTTTACTTTTTGGTGGAAGTTGGTCGACGTGGGTTTATCAAGGGTTATCAGTTTTAGTCGTTGGTTGTCCTTGTGCTTTGGTCATTTCAACTCCTATATCTATTGTTTCTGCCATAGGAAATGCAGCAAAAAAAGGCGTTTTAATTAAAGGTGGCATTTATTTAGAAGAAATGGGCTCTATTAAAGCAATTTCTTTTGATAAAACAGGTACGTTAACAAAAGGGGTTCCAGTTGTAACGGATTTTCATGTATTGAACGAAAATATGGAGGAAAAGAACTTATTAGCCCTCTTAGCAGCATTAGAATCACGTTCTGGTCATCCGCTTGCTTCAGCAATCATGAATAAAGCAAAAGAAGCATCTATCGTTTATCAAAATATTGTGGTTGAAGATTTTGCTTCTTTAACTGGCAAAGGGATTAAAGGAACTGTACAAGGCAAAACAGTTTATGTCGGCAGCACGAAACTATTTAAAGAACTTTTAACGATTGACGAAAGTTTAGAACGGTTATTCATAGACCTTCAAAACGAAGGGAAAACCATCATGATCATCGGTACAGAAAAGGAACTTCTAGGTGTCATTGCTGTTGCGGATGAAGTGCGTGAATCGAGTAAGGATGTAATTCAACAATTACATCAACTTGGAATTGATAAAACAATAATGCTTACAGGAGATAATCAAAGTACTGCGAATGCGATTGGACGTTACGTTGGGGTATCAACTGTTAATGCAGAATTGATGCCGGAAGATAAACTAAATTCGATAAGACAATTAAAATCTCAATTTGGAAAGGTCGCTATGGTAGGGGATGGTGTCAATGATGCACCTGCATTGGCTGCTTCGACTGTTGGAATCGCAATGGGAGGAGCTGGAACGGATACGGCTTTAGAAACTGCAGATATAGCTTTAATGGCCGATGATTTAAGAAAACTACCATTTACAGTAAAGTTAAGTCGCAAGTCGTTAAATATTATTAAAATGAACATTATTTTTGCGATAGGAATTAAAGTTTTAGCATTGCTACTAGTCGTTCCAGGATGGTTAACGTTATGGATTGCTATTTTATCCGATATGGGTGCTACTTTACTCGTCTCATTAAATAGTCTACGTCTTATGGGAATGAAGGAATAAATAGATTTTAAGAGCATGGTTTTGATTCAATATAATTAGTTGGATCAAATTACATGCTCTTTCCTATATGTGATAAAAAAACATTCAATTTAAAGGGATTTGGAAAAATGTGTATAATAATATGAAGGAGATGAAAAGTTGAAAATAAAGGAAGAAGAAAAATGATGAAATTTTACGGTGTTTTAGTTTTAACGATTATTATAGCTATAGGATGTTTCGTATTTTGGACTAATTCTCAAAACAAATTACAAGGAACTTCCGAAAATGAAATATGGGAAGCCGAATATAAAAATGAAAAAATTGGAGGTAGCTCTATCGGATGGAAAGTATCCGTCCAACAACTAAATAAAGAAGAGTTGACAGTTAAAAAATTGCTATTTTTAGAAGATGATAAAAAAATATTCGAACAATTAAAGTTCCAAAATGGCATAGATATTGATGGTACAAAATACTCTTTACATCCTTTTTCTTATCCAAATTTATATTTTGGAGATGCTCCAAAGGATAATGTGGATTACACCATTGAAATCGTATGGGTTGATCAAAGTGGGAATGAACATACAGATAAAATTGAACTTAAATAAAAGGGAAATCTTTAGATGGAATGCTTAAGTCTTACAATTGAATATTCTTTATTTAAATAAAGATAGGAACTTCCATCTAACTGAAAGTTCCTATTTTTGTCTTCTACAACTTAAACAATATCACTATTTAAAATGAACCTTGATAGGCTTTATACCAATGATATGGTTGTATTTCTTTTAATGATTTATATTCCAATTTACCATTTGGATTAGTCACAGCCGCTTTTACATTTTCTCCCCAGTAAAAAAGTCTTTCTTGACATACACCACAGGGAGATAAAACGGTAAATTCGGAATTTTCATCTTCCCTTACTACACAAATCGTATGAGTGACTTTTGTATTTAGTTTATGTGCTTCAAGAATGGCACCCGTTTCAATACATAATTCAGTCGAAGCATTGATAACGTCTGGTGCTACACTGGTTAAGATTTGACCATTTTCCGTATACATGGCTGCGGCTCCACCCCAGCCTGATGGATATCTCTTTTCTATCAAATCGATTGCTTGGTAAAGTTTTTGTTCGATGCTAATTTTTTCTATAATAATACATTAACAGAATTTAGTTCCTTCTGCTAAATTGGCTATTCCTGTTTAACAAATTATTAATAAGTACTTTAACAGTACTAAATAAAGTTTCTTTTAATTACTAAAAAGATACTAATTTTCTTTATTGGTTAACTTTAATTAATGGGATAAATTGATTGCATATTTCCTTCGGTTGATGTACGTTATGTGTACACATTTTCACATAACGTACATTTTTTACTTGTGGAGGCAATCGTATGATATCGAACATGAATAGGGACGATTTTAAAGAAAGTAAAGATTATATCCAATCAATTGACCGGATGTTTCAAGTGTTAAATACGTTTAGTGCAGAAAATCCTTCATTAACAACAAGTGAAATTGCCCAAATGACCGGTTTAAGTCGACCAACAGTACGCAGAATTTTACTTACATTGGAATATTTAGGGTATGTAAAATCAGATCATGCAAATTTTTCACTAACTATGAAAATTATCGAGTTAAGTTCGGTTTATCTTTCTTCTCAAACATCCGTCTGGCAGATGGCTCAACCTGTTATGGAATCTTTTGTTAGAGAAACCGGTGAATCAAGTTCTATTTCGATTTTAGATGATGATAATATTTTATATGTGGCAAGAGTTTCGGAAAAAAGAATAATGTCGATTAATTTAGAAGTCGGATCTCGTTTGCCGGCGGTTTCAACTTCCATGGGCCAAGTATTGCTTGCCTATTTACCCGATGATGAGTTAAAGGAACGTTTAAATAAGTTTCAGTTTAAAAAATTTACTGAAAATACGATTGTTGATAAAGAAGAATTGTACGAGATATTAATGGACATTCGAAAAAAGGGCTGGGGAGGAGTTGACCAGCAGTTGGAGGAAGGTGTTCGTTCCATAGCTGTACCTATTCGTAAATTAAATGGTCAAGTGATTGCGGCCATTAACTGTTCTGTTCATGCAGGTCGTGTTTCCAAACAACAGTTGTTAGAAGAATTTTTACCGAAGCTTAAAGAAATGGCACGGTTAATTGAGAAAATTGTAAGTATTCGTTAAAGTATCTTAACCGTAACAATTTCCAACTCCAACTTAAAAATCTGCACGATTCTTCCCGGGGAGTCATGCAGATTTTTTAATAACATTAATCAAACTGAAATAGGTCTCGGGAAAGTAAAACTTTTCATAAGAGAGAACCGTAGAAATAGTAGATATTCCAAAAAGTGTTAATTTGTTAGGATAGGTGAAAAATGATTTCAATCGATAGAAAATTAAGATTACGAGATTTAGAAATTTTTCGTTTCTATAAAGAAAATAAAATGTTAGCGTATGTCATTATCGAAGATACGAGAGGACCTTTTACAGAAGAGGATAAAAGGTTAGAACCACTTTGCTTTTTAGATGAAGAAGATATACATGACATTGTTAATGTATTTAAAATCTATATCTTATCCGATGAACCGTTAGGAAGAGATGATTCGATTATGGTAAGACAGTTTTTTGGAAATTTAGTGGACAATAGTTCTATTACTAATTTTATTATCCAAGAATTTGTACAAAAAGACTTATATGAACATGTCGATGATTCTTGGGATATTAAAACTTATCAAAGAATGTTAGAAATAGTTGGATCAAAGTGTAAAATTCAACCTATCGATGAAAAAAAATTGGTACCATTTATCTCAAGAGTAATAGTTTATTAATCTTAACTAAACATTCATGCTACACTTATGGTATAGAAAAATTTGTAAAGTAGTGAAATGATTAGAGAAAATGTACACCTTTTTAGCCAAATTGTTAAAGAAGCAGTTAGTAAAAGAAGTATAAAATCGTAGTAAATCCGTAGATTTTCTGAAACTTTTAAACAAATTTTACGTAGATAAATAAAGGTGGTGTTAAAAAATGAATTTTAGTGGTTGGATTGCCATTGTTCTTGCTGTTGTAGTAGCCTTAGGTTTATTTGATAAAAAATCTAAGAAGAAATCATCATAAGTCATCTAGATAAGTAATGTTATAAAGTCCAATTATAGTACATAATCTTTTGTATGAGTTTAAGCTATATCTTACATCTTATAAAGGTTTAGAGAAATGGCTAAATGAATCAACCAACTTTATATTCTATAAATAGGTGTATTTTGCAATAGAAAAGTGCAGAAAAATGCAATTAAAAATGCAGAAGTTTGCCACCCAATTAGTTTCTTTTTG
>NZ_JBIQFG010000067.1:0-10378 GCF_045369345.1 Ureibacillus sp. 179-F W5.1 NHS
TTTTTATGCAAAGATAGAATTACAGAAAATTCAGATTTCAATTAGGTATTGAATTATTTTAATGCGACGCTAGTGAAAGAGAACGTAAATATGATAGAGGGGGTCGCAAAATGTATTTAGAACTGAATGTTACTTCTATAACGGTTGCTATTCTTTTTATATTTGTTGCTTATTATGTTGGGGTTAAAAAGCAAACTTGGATTTTAAAAGGCTTTAATCAAGAAAGAATTAGGGACAAGGATCGACTAGCAGAAATTGCAGGATTTTTCTTTTTAAATAGTGGGTTTTTCCTACTTTTAAATGGTGTTATTCACATCCCTTATCAAGATTCGTTTACCCCTTCCATCATTCTTGCTTATGGTGCGTGTACGATAATTTATGTTCATAAAACATTAGTCGATAAATGAGGTGGGCGATTGCTAAACAATAGCGGTCGCTTTTTTAATATGGATGGGATTAGGAGGTTTTATTTGATTAACATACAAACGAACTCCGATAAAAATGATCGTAGTTCATGAAATTTATGGGATTAATCAGCATATGAAAGATGTTTGCGCTACTTTGTCCCAATGGGGCTTTAATGTAATTTGTCCAAACTTATTAGAAAAAGAAACACCATTTGACTATTCATCGGAGGAAGATGCGTATCAACATTTTATGAAGCATATCGGGTTATTAAATGGGGCAAATACAATCAAAAGTGTATTGCGAGAAGTGAAAGATCGATATAAAGAGATTTTTATCGTTGGTTTTAGTGTTGGGGCTACCGTTGCTTGGGTATGTAGTGAAGAAGAGGGGATCAATGGTGTGGTTTGTTACTACGGTTCGCGAATTAGAAATCATTTAGAGATTGAACCAATATGTCCAACAATGCTGTTCTTTCCAGAAACTGAAAAGTCTTTTGACGTCGACGAGTTAATCGCATCCATCGAAAAAACAAATCCAAACATACATAAATTAAAAGGGAAACACGGATTTACTGATCCATACAATTCCAATTATCATGTCCAGTCTACACAAGAAACTTTTCATATGACGATGAACTTTTTATTACAGCACTAGTTACATAAACGAAATGTTCTTTTGAAAAAGCTTGTCATTTTTTATTGCTTAATTTTCATATTCCCCAATGGGATTTTGATAAGGATACCAATACCTGCACCTAAAATTAAACATAATATCGGCAAAAAAACAGGACCGATTAGCACGCCAAACAGCTTAAAATTCGAGGAATAAATTACGCCTATAGTTCCTATATAAGCACTAATGACAAAGGGTAAAAAGGAATAGGGTGACGATTTTCCTTCAGCCCAACGATAAGCATCCCAAATCGAATACATATAAACACAAGGGTAAAACATAAGCCATTGATAATTTGTTTCCTCAATGGCTAATGGAATATCTCCATAAAAGCTATAAATAATTACTGTATTTAAATTTGATTGAACGTTGATGATAAATTCTAATATAATCAAAAATAATCCTTTGATAAGTTGACCATTTAAAAGTTGGCCGAGACCAGGTAAAGCAATACTCCAAAGGATTTTCTCGATTTGTCCTGATTTTGACATTTTATTCACTTCTTATATTTTGTTTTAAAATAGGTAATTTCCACTATCAATCGGTCATCTCTTTATTCTTCGCTAATTTGTCCTTATCTGCCGTTCCTGGCGGTTGCTCCAGCCATCCGTGTTCAATTACGATGTCGGCCCCATCTTTTGTATATTGAGCAATTTCAAGGGAGAATCGATTATAATTTAGAATGAGATCACTTCTTTGACTAGCAGCAGCAGCTGTTGCGTAATTTTCTATACCAGCTGCACTTATTAAGGACATATGAAACATCGTTAGTTTGTCCGAAAATGGCGGTATAGTTGAATCCGTTATCACAACATCTGATGGGGAAGGTGCTTGTACATCATTTTCAAGCAACGTTTTAGTAAAGATTTGAATATGTTTTTTTGATATATCTCTTCCTTTTAACATCCATTTTTGTATTTTCTGTTCTGGTGAAGCTTGGGCAAAACTAAGGGCAAGTTTACTTCCTAAAAGATTCGTTTGTATGTTCATAAATAAATGGGATATTTCCACTACATTTAAAGGTCGTTTATGACTTAAAGGATTAAGTCCACTTAAATATTTTTTACTGTCGATAAAATCTTTTGTAGTTGGATAAGGAATATAAGGTGCTCTTACAAATATTCCTTTTGAGAGTAGCACTTTTGAACTTTGTTCAAACAATTGTACTGCTCCTTCTAAACTATCAATGAAATAACTTCTTACATCATCCCTAGCACTCATTGAAATAAATCCACTATATTGAAGCATTGCAATTTTAGCCATATGATTTAAATAAGTAATCATAAAGGTATCGGTATACATACGAGGAGCGTTCATATTTACATCATCAGTAGTAAACCCTGTTGGTGTTGGCATTTCTTCCTCTTGAAATAGGCTTGTTAACTTTTCGATATGAGCAGCTGAACTATCATAAGCGAACTGAACAATCGTCCTAATCTCCTCATCTTCTACATCTTTTAAGAAATATGCTAATACACACTTAGACATGCTATCATACATAAAGTTAGTCCATATCGATCCAATCTCACTAGATGTAAGCAATATTTGATGTTTCGCCATAGCTGACCTCCAAAGAACATATTGATATATTTATTCTTTGCCAATACTAGCGTTTTCAAACGAAAGGAGCAAACATAAATTGTACGAAGCCTATTCCTTGAATGAGTGGAATGTCAAAAAGGTTACTACCCATCATTCTCCTAATACTATTTGAACAAGAGGGTTTCGCGTGTCGTCCATTAAAATTACTTATAAAATAAAAGGAAGGTGGAAGGTCGTTGCGAAAGGTCGAAGTAAGTTCCTATAGTGAAAAGTGGTCTTTCGATTTCGCGGAAGAGGCTGCAAAACTGAAGCTTATTTTTGGAAATGAAATAGTAGATATCCATCATATTGGTAGTACATCTGTTCCAGGTCTAAAAGCGAAACCAATAATCGACATCATGCCCGTCGTTCAGGACATTGCATCATTGACCAATACAATCAAGCGATGCAAAACATTGGATATAAACCTAAAGGGGAGAATGGTATCCCTGGACGGAGATACTTTCAAAAAGGTGGAGACAATCGCTCCCACCATGTTCATATTTATCAAGTTGGAAGTAAAGAAATCCATCGACATTTAGCTTTTCGTGATTACTTAAAAAGTTATCCGGATATAATGGAGCGCTATAGTGAGTTAAAGGAACGTTTAGCTCAACAATTTCCGTATGATATTGACTCCTATATAAAAGGAAAAGAATTGCTTGCAAAAGAAATAGAAGAAAAAGCATTGGAATGGATTGGGATAATTGGATGAGTGGAAGGGCTGAAGGTCGTTAAATTGATCATCAGCTCTTTTTTGTGTTAACGAGTGATGGTAGCTGTATTAAAATTATTGAAACCTTTGAAGGCAATTGTTTGAAGTGGAAATGTGACAAAAATGATGTTCAAGGAAACGAAGGATATATTCGGGATAATGTAATACAAGTAAAAACCATTCTATATCGAATGGTCTTTTTCATTTGCATCGTAACAAACTAAACGATCTATCACTTTTTTCGTATAAGGCATAAAGAAATGCAGTATGAGCCCGCCAAAACAAACGGTTAAAATTGTTCCGACGCCAATTGGTCCTTTAAAAATGATGGCCAGTATTAAAAAGACGAAGTAAATAACTGTCCTCGAAAAGAATAGGGTCTTTTTCGTTAATTCTTGAATGATTAAAGTAAGTCGGTCAATTGGAATCGGTGCAAAATTTGTATGTAAATAAATTGCGGTTCCTAATCCAATCGTAACCAAGCCAATGCTAAAGCAAAGAACTTTGCTCAACATAAGTTCAGGTGTTACCAAATCATGCAATAAAAAAAGCCATAGATCGATACCAATACCGGTTATAAAGGCAGTTACCAATCCTAAAACTTCAGGTCTTTCTTTTTTTAATAACGCATTACAACAGATTAATAAAAAGGCGATAATAATTTCCCAACTTCCCACTGTTAGTCCTACATTATTTGATAGTCCTACTAAAAGGGCATCAAAAGGGGAAGTGCCAAGGTCCGATTGTAAAGTGAAAGAAATACCAAAGGTTAAAATTAAAATTCCGAATACGTACAAAACAATTTTCACTTTACTCGACCTCTTTATCATCATTTTTGTTGCAAATACAACAAATTTACTCTACATTAAATATAGATGATTTTTTATTGTATTTGCAACAATAAAGTAGGAGTGGTAACGATGAAAGACATTCTTCGTGAAATTGGTATGATCGCAAGGGCATTGGATTCAATAAGCAACATCGAATTTAAAGAATATGACCTGACAAAAGGACAATATTTGTATTTAGTGCGAATCTATGAAAACCCTGGAATCATTCAAGAAAAATTAGCTGAAATGATAAAGGTAGATCGAACAACGGCCGCTCGTGCAATAAAAAAGCTGGAGTTACATGGCTTTATTGAAAAGAAAGATGATGAACAGAACAAAAAAATAAAAAAACTTTACCCGACAGAAAAGGGTAAGAAAGTTTATCCTTTTATTAAACGAGAAAATGATTATTCCAACAGTGTGGCATTACAGGGATTTTCCGAAAAAGAAGCAGAAATACTGTTTGATTACCTTTATCGAGTAAGAAAAAATGTGGAAACCGATTGGGAATTTGTTAAAAAGGGGAACAAGAGAAGTTATTGATGGAGGAGGGGGCTATGCAAATGACTGTGAACATAAAATTATGTACGCTAGAAGACTTACAAACGTTGCAAGAAGTAAGTATCGAAACGTTCTACGATACATTTAAAGACCAGAATTCGCCGGAAAACATGAATACTTACTTAGAAAAGGCATTTAACTTAAAACAGTTAGAAAAGGAATTATCCAATAAAGGTTCCCAATATTATTTTGTTTATTTTCAAAATGAAGTCGCCGGCTATTTGAAGGTGAATATTGGTGATGCCCAATCGGAAGAAATGGGTGATGACTCCCTTGAAATTGAACGAATCTATATAAAGAAATCATTTCAAAAACATGGCCTTGGTAAATATTTATTAAATAAAGCGATGGACATTGCGATGGAATATAATAAAAAGAAAATTTGGTTAGGTGTATGGGAAAAAAATGAAAACGCCATCGCTTTTTATAACAAAATGGGGTTTGTTCAAACGGGTGCCCACTCGTTTTATATGGGGGATGAGGAACAAATCGACTATATTATGACGAAAACGCTCGACTAATTAAAGGGGGGATTCGAATGTATATTCCTAAATATTTCAAATTGGAAGAGGAAGAAGTCATTTATGATTTGATCGAACAATATGGATTTGCCACTTTAGTTTCCCAACATAAAGGAGAACCTTATGCAACCCATCTACCACTAATGTTAAATAAAGGTGAAAAGGCTTTATATGGCCATTTTGCCCGGCCAAATTTACAGTGGAAGGATGCTGGAGACCAGCAAGTGCTTGCGATATTCCAAGGTCCCCATTGCTATATTTCACCTTCTTGGTACGAAACAACAAAGGCAGTGCCAACTTGGAATTATGTATCAATCCATGTATATGGAAAGCTTGAGATTATAGAAGATAAAGAAGTCATTTTTAACTCGTTAAATGATTTAGTAAAGAAATATGAAGCGCCCGATAGTCCATACAATTTAGAAAGTGTAGAGCCAAGTTTTATCGAAGGAATGACTAAAGGGATTGTAGCGTTTAAAATACATATTACGAAAATTGATGGGAAAGGGAAATTAAGTCAAAATCATCCTGTTGAACGGCAAGGGCTCGTTATAAAAAATCTAGAAAATACCATCCAACACGACAATATACAAGTAGCTTCTCTTATGAAGAAAAATCTACAAAAATAAAAGAAGTTTTCTATATAATAAGGTTAATCGATAACGGCTTCCAGAGAGTGGGAGCCGATTTTTTTATTTTTTAATAAAAAGTTGAATCGTTTTGTTGTTGTCATTTCTCTAATTAGTATGAGCGAAAGGAGGTTGTACGTTGGAGAGTAAATCAAAGCTAGTAAAGCGTGCGAAAAAGGGGGATACAGAAGCATTTCAGTTGCTCATTCACGAAGAGAAAGAAAAAATGTACAGAATGGCTTATATGTATATGAAAAATGAGGAAGATGCCCTCGAAGTGTTTCAAGAAAGCCTTTATAAAGCTTTAAATTCCATTCGTACATTGAAACAGAACGACTATTTTTCAACGTGGCTAATGAGAATTTTAATAAATACAGCCATCGCCGCATTAAAAAAGAAACAAAAGTTCATTTTGATGAACAATGAACTTTATGAACAGATAGGGAATGTTACATATTTTCAATCGGAGGAACATTTAGATCTTCTTCAAGCAATGGATGACATTGAAGAAAAGTACAAGACAGTCTTACTATTACGGTTTTATCAAGATTATACCGTTAAACAAATTGCAACGTTTCTCGATTGTCCAGAAGGTACAGTGAAAACGAATATACGCCGCGGATTAGAAATTTTACGTTCAAAATTAAAGGGGGTTTATTTTGATGACAGACAAAACTCGGTCGTTTCAGGAAGAAATGAATCATATTCATGTCCCGACTGAAAAACTAGATGCCATTATCTCGAATACGATTGGCGAATATGAAGGGAAAAGGAAAAAGTTAAAAGGCAACAAAAACGTCTATAGCTTAACCGCTGTTGCAGCTGCCTTTCTACTATTAGTTAGTACGTCTTCAGTCTCACCAGCTATGGCCCATATCGTTTCAAAGATTCCTATATTAGGTTCTGTGTTTAGTGATTCAGGTGACCCTGGTTTAGAACAGGTAAATGAACAGGGATTATCTCAACTCATTGGAACTTCGGAAAGGGTAGGGAACACTTCGATGACGTTAGATGAAGTGTTTTATGATGAGACTCGTTTAACGATAGGGTTTTCCATTGTATCAGAAAAACCAATTGGCGATTTCTATCTATTTTCCGGACCAGAAATCACTATCAATGGAAAAGCCTTTTCAGGTACTAGCACTTATAGCGAAAGGAAACTTTCTTCTATTCATAAAATGGGAATCGTCGATATGGATTCAATGGAAGATTTGCCTGATACTTTTACGCTAGGGGTAACTTTTACTGGGGTAGACGGCAAACAATGGGAGTTCACAACTCAAGTTAATCAAAACAACGAAGTTCAAAATGTAGTTATCAATCACCAACAAAAAGCGAATGGCGTAGATTTAAAAGTATCAGAAGTAAAGGTCAGTCCAGCTAGTTTATTGTTTAGTTATCAAGCAGATTATGATAAAGATTTAGGAAATGGAAGAATCGACTTTAAAGTAATCGATGAGAAGGGGAATGAACTTTCGTCCCATTCAGGCGGTGCCATCGTCGATCATGAAAAGAAACGTATCACAGGTACAATCTTAATTGATCCAAAAAAAGTTGATGTAGAAAAATTAACAGTAACTCCGTATATGATCTTCCCAGAGGCTGAAATGGGTGTCGAGGTCGACCTGCAAGGCAATGAAACAGCAATAACGAAATCCCAAACATATGAAGGACCTGAAATAAACTTTGAAAGCTTTACAGTGACAATACGATAAGACGATGAAAATATAAGAGCGATTGCATGCCCGGTGCAATCGCTTTTCTCTATTTTATGTAATGGACACTCTATATTATAAAATTGGTTGAAAATGATTTAAACGATTCAGCAATCGGGCCAGATTGTGGTATAAACATTGTGTAATGGTAACAATGGGATTTGAAGTCTATACTGATTGAAATTATTGACAATTAGAATATCTCTTTATATGATAGATACATACTGAATGTATGAAAAGGGTTGGAACAAGGATGGCACGCAATAAATATCCGGAGCAAACAATAGAAAAAATTTTGAATGTGGCACAAAAGCTCTTCCTGGAGAAAGGCTTTGATCAAACAACAATTCAAGATATTGTAGATGGACTGGAGGGCATGACAAGAGGTGCGGTTTATCACCACTTCAAATCTAAAGATGAGATTATGGAGGCGTTAATCAACCGAATGTTTTTAGAGCATAATCCATTCGATGAATTACGCAATCGTAGTGATCTTAATGGCTTACAAAAATTGAAATTGGCTGTTACGTTGAATCAATCTAATCAGGAAGGAATTCGAATATCAGAGCAGGCACTGCCATTACTTCAAAACCCGCGTATTTTGGCAGGGATGATTGAGTCTAATCGAAGAAACTTAAGCCCGCTTTGGTTAGAGTTAATGCAAGAAGGAATTGCAGATGGTTCCATCCAAACAGCTTATGCAAAAGAATTATCAGAACTATTGCCATTATTAGAAATATGGTTGATGCCAACAGTCTATCCTGCAAGTCCAGAAGAAATGATTCATAAATTCATATTTATTAGCGATATGTTGACGAAGATGGGCCTACCATTATTTGATGAAGAAATGGTGAGTAGTACTATTCAGCAACAATTGCATCGTCTTGCAGAAAAATAAAATGTCTTATAAAAGGCATTTTATTTTTACAACTATACATACATTTAGTAGGTATGAAAAAGATAGGAGGTATTGTAATGAAACGTATTTCGGGTTTAGTTTTATGGATACTATCGATTGCCGCAGCAATAGTTTGTTTAATTTGTGACTATACGATAAGCACAGATTTAGACTGGTCACTTATTGTTTTACTATCGCTTCTAGCATTTGGGGTGTTGTTTACAGTCGCTTTAAAAGCAAATCATCCTTTAAGAGATAGTTTGGTAAGTATCACATTACTTATTTTACCGTTTTTATTTATATTAAGTATGTTACTTCAACAAAGGCTCATTTTTTCACTTGGTGGTAGTATTGCAGTAATTAGTTGCCTATTTTTATGGTGTGTATACCGTATTTATATGAAGTATAAAAAGCAAATCTATCGAGCGATGAGCATCACTTTTTTAATAACAATACCACTCGTTTTTAGTATTTTGTATAGTTGTATGCACTTCCTCAATTATTTTACTATGGATATAAATTCTAGTGTTTATCATGTATTAGTAATGGTAGTATTATCTTTTATTTCCATAGTAGTCGATTTTGCTAAAAGTAAAACGGTGTGAGGGAATAGTGATGCAGTTAGTGTTGTTACATGGTATGGGCCAAACTGCAGCTAGTTGGCAAGAAACAATTTTAAATTTACCAAATGAATGGCAGATTCATTGTCCTGAATTATTCAAAACTGAAGAAGCATCCACATATAACCAATTATATGAAGAATTTGTAAAGGAATGTGAAAAATATCCAGCACCCTTCCATTTAGGTGGCATTTCCCTCGGCGCTGTGATGGCTTGTCAGTATGCGATTCAATATCCAAAGAAGGTTAAATCTTTACTCTTGATTGCAGTACAACTGAAACCACCTCCGTATTTATTAAAATTTCAACAATTTATCTTCTCTCTTTTACCTAAATCGTATTTTGAAAAGCACAATCTAAATAAAGAACAATTATTGTTATTATGTCGCTCATTGAAAAATCTCAATTTAAAAACAAACCTTCAACAAATACAGTGTCCAGCCATTGCTATTTGTGGGGAAAAAGACTATGTTAATCAACAGGCTTCTAAAGAATTTATTAAGGCTTTAGTGAAGGCTCAATATGCAGTGATTGAACAAGCGGGACATGAAGTAAATATAGAAAAACCAATGGAATTAGCTATTGTGATTAAGCGTTTTTTAAAAGAAGCTTCTAGAAAAAATGAGATAAGAAAAGAAATACCTTAAATAATTTATTAAACGATCAGGTGGATTTTAAATAGGTTTAACGTGGATGACCAGTACCTCCATTTCAATTAGGGAAAGTTTATATACAAACAAGTATAATTGGGTATTTGTTAGTAACGATCTTTAATTATCGGGCGCTTTCCTGAATAAGGATAGCGTCTTTCTTCATAAAAAAGGACAGATTGTTTAGTTGAGAAAACAATATGATTCCAGCACATTTATACTGTCCAACCTTGCTGAACTATTAATCGCTTCTCCAATTCTGCTTGATGCCTATAAATTTCCTGAATATTACATTAAAATGAAATAATCATATACAGATGTTGTTCCACACCCATCCACAAGACCTTAAAAATACATTTTGGGTGGACCTTTTGGAATGAGTGCAGGAATGTGAAAATGTTAGCAAGGGGATGAATGGCGTGTTTAACGATTTTAAGATTACAGAAAACCGTCCTATATATATTCAACTTAAGGAATATTTAAAAAGAATGATAACAAACGGGCATGTATTTGATAAGCTAAAACTGAGCCACCATCGCAGTTGAAAAGTGAGCCACTTTTATATGAAAATAATCCTAA
>NZ_JBIQFG010000068.1:0-9547 GCF_045369345.1 Ureibacillus sp. 179-F W5.1 NHS
GTCTAACAAAATTAGGAGATTGCGTGTTTATTTTTTCTGAATTTTATCTGTACCCCAACAAATATTTTAGAGCCATTGTTTTTTTCATTATAAATAAAAAAATACCCCATAAGAGAGACTTTTTTTAAGTGTCTATCTTATAGGGTACATTTTACTTTCGAAAATAGGCTTTTATTATTGATGATTTGACATTTCTTCAATTTGACGTCGTTGTTCTGCTAACAATTGTTCTACTTGCATTTTTTGAGCAGCCTCTTTTTCTTCCTGTATCCGTTTTTCCTCAGCTACTTGATATTTCTTATAGCCAATTCGGGCAATGACAATACTCACTTCATATAAAACGAAAAGCGGAATAGAAATCATTATATAAGAAATTATATCTGGCGGGGCTACTAATACCGCAATGACAAATAAAACAAAATACGAATACTTACGGAATTTAACCATAAGTTGTGGATTTAATATCCCTAATCTTGCTAAAAATAACATGACAACTGGTAGTTCGAATATTAAACCAAAAGGTACAACCAGTTTAAATAAAAAGGAGAAATATTCGTTAATACCTATCGTTTGTTGAATTTCAAGGTCATTCGATAAAGTCATCATAAAGTGCAAAACATTTGGGAATAAAATAAAATACCCAAAAGCTAGTCCTCCGATGAACAGTAAAAATGCATAGGGAATATATTTTAATGTCGCTTTTCGTTCCATCTCATGCAACCCTGGTGTAATAAAAGCCCAAAGTTGATAAAGAATAACTGGCGATGTAATGATAATTGCTACAATAAACGTTACTTCTAAATAAACTGTAAGGGGATCCCCTACTTTAAAAGCATTTAAAGTTAATTCCTGTGCTTCTTCACTAATCTGTATAAAACGAATGATGGGCTTTGCAAAATAAAAGCTGACAATTAAAGCTAGAACAAAGAAAACTGCGCAAATAAAAAGTCGCTTCCTCAATTCCTCTATATGTTCAATAACAGTGAGTTCTTTTGGATTCATATTAAAAGACATCCTTAACTTACTTGTTTTCTTTATCTACATTTTGTTGCTCGATGACATTAACGTTCTTTTTATTCATATCTTCGTCATCTTCTACTAACCCTTTTGCTCCCTTTTTGAACTCGCGAAGGGTTGTCCCTACCGCTCTACCTAATTCAGGTAATTTTTTCGGTCCAAAAATTAATAGGGCTACAATACAAATAATAACAACGGCAAATGGTGAAATTGCATTTAAATGCACAACCACTGTAGCCACCTCCTCTAATATATGTACATTTTAACGCATCTTGTCGCAATTTGCTAATACATAATGTAAACACTTTGTGTCAGTCACTATTGCGGATTAAGTAAATTAATGCCTCTAGTTCGACTGACAAATCGATATTCATTAACTTCATACTATCCGGTACATTTAAACGGACAGGTGTAAAGTTTAAAATCCCTTTTGCATCAATAGCAGCTAATCGATCAGCCATCATTTGTGCTGAGCGGGAAGATACCGTTAAAATAGCTAATTCTGCGTTATATTCATGGTACATTTCTTCTAAACGATCTGGATGGTAAAGGGGAATCCCATTTACTTCTGTTCCCTCATAAGGTGCTTTTGTATCAAACGCAACGACAATTCTTGTATTGTGGTTTTTTTGAAAATTGTATTTTAAAAAGGCATTTCCTAGGTTCCCCACACCTATTAAGGCAACGTTCGCCCCTTCATCTTGATCAAGGGTCTGTCTAAAGAACTCTAGTAAATAGAGAACATCATATCCGTATCCTTTTTTCCCAAGCGCTCCAAAATAAGAAAAATCACGACGAATCGTAGCTGAATCAATTTTCATTGCTTCACTTAATTCCTGTGATGAGATTCTTCTTTTCCCTTCATTGGCAAAGTTTTGTAAAAAACGATAATAAAGAGGAAGTCTTTTTGTCGTTGCTTGTGGAATTTTCATTTCTTGCTTCACCCATTATCCCCCAATCTTTTCTCGGGGAACTTTTCATTTCCTCGAGTGTCAAAATTTCATCCCTTATAATGATTACGAAATCGAAATCGATTTCATATTACTAAACATGTACAAATAAGTAAAGCATCCACATTGCGAAGGAATTCTTCATCAATTACACTTAAGATAGAACTGAGGTGTAAAAATGATCGTCTTACAAGTAAATCAATTATATAAATCTTTTGTGACAGATGAAATATTAAGCGGCGTTAAATTAGAAATTCAACATAGAGATCGGGTAGCTTTAGTCGGGCGTAACGGAGCAGGAAAATCGACATTACTCAAAATCATCGCTGGGCAAATGTCCTATGATTCCGGTGAGATTATTATTCCAAAGGATGTGAAAATCGGTTATTTGGAGCAACATACTGGGCTCGAATCGAAACTATCCATTTGGGATGAAATGATGACGATTTTCGACTCTTTTCGTAACCAAGAAAAACATTTACGTTCCCTTGAACAAAGAATGGCTGACCCAGCTGTTTATGGCAATGAGGAAGTGTATGCCCGCGTTATGGCAGAGTACGACCAACTTCAGCATGATTTCAAAGAAGCGGGTGGTTATCAATATGAAGCGGATACCCGTTCTGTTTTACATGGCATGCAATTTTATCCCGAAGATTATGATAAACCTATCTCCTCCCTATCAGGTGGACAGAGAACCCGCTTAGCGTTAGCAAAGCTTCTTTTAAGTAAACCTGATTTATTAATTTTGGACGAGCCGACAAACCATCTTGATATTGAAACTTTAAGCTGGTTAGAAAATTACTTAAAGGGGTATGAAGGAGCGATTTTAATCGTATCCCATGACCGTTACTTTTTAGACCAAGTTGTCTCCATTGTTTATGAAGTATCAAGAACCCATGTAACAAAATATGTTGGAAACTATAGTGCTTATCTAGCTGAAAAAGCAAAAAACTATGAACGTGATATGAAATTGTACGAGCGACAACAGGATGAAAAGGCAAAATTAGAAGCATTTATTCAAAAAAATATCGCCCGCGCTTCTACAACGAAAATGGCCCAAAGCCGAAGAAAAGTGCTGGAACGTACCGAATGGATGGATGCTCCGGATGGTGATGAACGTTCTGCTAATTTCGGTTTTACAATTGAACGCCAAAGCGGAAATGATGTACTTTCCATTGATGATTTAATGATTGGCTATGATGGAAAAACGATTTCGAAAAATATTCATATGCGAATTTTCCGGGAAGATCGCATCGCCCTTGTCGGTCCAAATGGAGTTGGAAAATCCACTTTACTAAAAACAATCGTAAAGGATTTACCGATTCTTTCCGGAGATATTCGATATGGTGCAAACGTTCAAATTGGTTACTATGACCAGGAACAAGCAAAATTAAAGAGCAATAAGACTGTTCTTCAGGAGCTTTGGGATGAATGGCCACTTATGAATGAAAAAGATATCCGTACGATATTAGGAAGATTTTTATTTAGTGGTGATGATGTAACAAAAACGGTAAATTCCCTTTCCGGAGGTGAAAAAGCCCGACTTGCTCTAGCTAAGCTCATGATGCAAAAGGCTAATTTACTCGTTCTAGACGAACCGACAAACCATTTAGATTTAGATAGTAAAGAAGTGTTGGAAAACGCCTTAATCGATTATCCAGGAACATTACTTTTCGTTTCCCATGATCGTTATTTTATTAACCGAATCGCATCGAAGGTCGTTGAATTATCTGGAACCGGTTCCTTTGAATATTTAGGTGATTACGATTATTATCTGGAGAAAAAGCAGGAACTACAAGAATTAGCTGAAATGAAAGCTCAAGTTGCAGCTGCCAAAGGGGTTGAATCCCCTTCCCAATCCAAATCCTCTACTTCCCAAATTGATAAAGAAGCAAAAAAACGGGAGCGTCAAATTCGACGGACAGTGGAAGACATTGAAAAGAAGATGGCTACTTTAGATGAACAAATTAACACTATTGAAGAAAAACTATGTGACCCGGAAATTTTTAAAGATCACGAACAAGTTTTGAAATATCAATCGGAGTTAGATTCAGTAAAACAACAACACGATGAATTGGAAGTACAGTGGCTTGAGCTTAATGAAGAGCTAGAAAACATTATTTCATAAACTATACCATGTGCATAAGCACATGGTATTTTTATTATTCATAAATAATTTACATATATCTTGGTCAATAGACAAATTTCGATAAAAAATTTCCACAAATTTATTCACATGAAAGGATTAGTAATATCAACATATCAACACACTTTTCCACATTATCCACAGTTTTATAAAAAAATATCCACATTCTTTTGTGAAAAAATCCATACTATATATAGGTTTACCACAAGTTATACACAAGTTATCCCCAGTTTGTGCATAAGTACGAATGTTCGCCTTGACAATTTCATCATAATATTGTTCGCCTGTGGATAAGATTTCAGAAAAATTATACAAAAAATGAAAAAATCAATAAGTGAAAGGAAATTACACAAAAAATAGCGGTTTACGACACCGTAACTCTATTCCGTATATTTTTCGGCAATATTAAAAAGTCACAAATGTTGATAACTCCACAACATTTGTGACTTCATTATTATATCCAACTCTTTAATTCTTTACCGGGAATACCATTCATGGATAAATCTCCACGAACTCCCGCATCATACATATAGGTTGCAGCAGCTCCAATCATTGCTGCATTGTCCGTACAAAATTTTAATGGTGGTACTGTAAACGGAATCTGTTCTTTTTCAAAGGCTTGTTCTAAACTTGTTCTTAAGCCTTTATTGGCTGATACACCACCAGCAGCAATGACTTGTTTAACGTTAAATTCCTTTGCCGCACGAACCGTTTTTGCAGTTAGAACTTCTACAACACTATCTTGGAAACCTTTTGCGACTTGTTCAGGGATAATTTCTTCTCCACGCTGATCCATATTATGCTTATAGTTAATAACGGCCGATTTTAAACCACTAAAGCTAAAGTCATATGTATCGTCTAGCCAAGCTCGTGGGAACTCTACTCCTTCATTTGCTTCATGGGCAAGTCGGTCAATATGGGGACCTCCTGGATAAGGCATATTTAATACCCGCGCTACTTTATCGTAGGCTTCACCAGCTGCATCATCTCGAGTTTCCCCTATCACTTCAAAACTTCCATGCTCTTTCATAAATACTAATTCTGTATGTCCCCCAGATACGACAAGGGCTAGTAAAGGGAACTGCATCGGTTGCACTAATGCATTCGCATAAATATGACCTGCAATATGATGCACTGGAATAATCGGTAGATTATGAGCGAAAGCAAATGCCTTTGCCGCATTAATTCCGATTAATAAAGCCCCTACCAATCCTGGTCCTTCTGTTACTGCTATAGCCGTTAAATCCGATGGTCGCATGTTCGCTTTTTCCAATGTTTCTTCAATTACAATTGTTATTTGTTCTACATGATGACGAGAAGCGATTTCTGGAACAACACCGCCAAAACGTTTCTGACTTTCTATTTGAGAACTAACTACGTTTGAAATAATTTCATGACCATTTCGAATAATGGCAGCAGCCGTTTCATCGCAACTCGTCTCTATTGCTAAAATAATTCGATCACTCATTTAAATTCACCCACATTACAAGAGCATCCTCTTGATTATCTGTATAATAACCTTTTCGTATTCCACCATCTTGGAACCCAAGCTTTCGATAAAGGTTTTGTGCCACGTTATTTGAAACCCGTACTTCTAAGCTCATAACATCTACACCGTGTTCCTTCGCGATTCGCATTGCCTCTCTCATTAATCCTTCTCCAATTCCTTGTCCTCTCGCAGCATCAATAACTGCAACATTTGTAATTTGAGCAGAATCAATAACAAGCCACATACCGCAAAAGCCGACAATATTGCCATGTTCATTTTCCGCGACAATATAATAAGCAAATTGATTTTCTCTCATTTCATAATGAAATGAATCTAGCGTCCACGGAGTAGGAAAGGAAGCAAGCTCAATCCCATGTACCGCTTCTACATCCTCTGGGGTCATTCTCCGATAAAGTATCATTTATTATTGCCCCTTTTTTTGATCCTGAATCCAATTCGCTTCAGCTTGCGCCAATCGATGATACTGAGGAACAAAATGATGAACTTCCTCTATACTTGGTAATGGCTTTGTTTCAGCTATCGCTATTAACTTGGAGGCACGGGGTAATGCGATGGTCGATGGTGCAAATATTGCATGCTCACCTAATTTTTCTATCATTTTATCTTTAAAAATCTCTACGTCTGCTCCAATGAATAATACAAGTTTGTTTAATGAATGTAATTGGCTTAATAAATCATCAATTGATACGTGACGTTCTTCCATTACCGTTTCCAATTCCCATCCCTGATAAACACCTGCATAGACATTTTGTCTTCTCGCATCAAATAATGAACAAATGATACCATTAAACAATTCACCGTTTGCTGCTAACGTTTTTAAACTTGATACCCCTACTAATGGCTTTTTTAACGTCCAAGCAAGGGTTTTGGCAATTGTTACGCCGATACGAATGCCTGTATAGGAACCCGGTCCTTCTGAAACTGCAATTGCATCGATATCAGCGGGTTTTAGTTTCGCTTTACTGAATAGTTCCTGTATCGCTGGCATAGCCGTCACCGAATGGGTTAACTTTACATTTTCGACGATTTCAACTAATACTTGTCCATCTTTTACTATTGCTATAGAAAGCGGTGAATTTGATGTTTCTATTCCTAACCAAATCATTTAAATAACTCCTTACATAACCGTTCGTAACGCTTTCCGATTGGTTTTAGTACAAATTTTCGTTTATTGTCATCGATGCGATAAATTTCAATAGCAAGTCTTTCATCAGGTAAATACTCTTCTATTAAATGGGCCCACTCTACTACTGTTACCGCATCACCATAGAAAATTTCATCCCATCCAAGATCTTCGTTACTATCCGCAAGACGATAAACATCTAGATGGTTAAAGGGAAGCCTTCCTTCATACTGCTTCATTATTGTAAAAGTCGGGCTATTTACCGTCCTTGAAATTCCTAATCCTTTTGCAAGGGCTTGCGTAAAAGTTGTTTTACCAGCACCTAAATCCCCTTCAAGGGTTATCGTATCTTGTGGTTCCAATAATTCTGCTAGTTGATGAGCTAATTTTTGAGTTTCCTCTAAGGAGATAACTTCTTTTTCTACAATCATTTTTAACGTATCCTCTCACAATCACATTACCATAAGTTTACCTAAACAGCGTTAAATGTTCAAAGTGTATACCTTCTAATTACAAAATAAAGCACATCTTTCTATCCAATCTATTTATTATTGAGAAAACGGTTCTATTTAAGATGTGCTTTATTTCTTTTTATCGAGATGAATAACCACGTTTTTGAATAATTTTTTTCTGCTCTAACTTTCCATCCTGAAAGTGAATTTCATAAGATTGAGTTAGTAATAGTTCATCATCCCAAATATACACGTCTTCGGATATTTTTTCACCTCTACCCTTTGCTACTCTTACAACATCCGAATAAGACATTCCATCTTCTAATTGTGTAAACTCATCTTCATTCATATACCTTTGCCAACTATAAGAATTTTCATCTTCTATATCATGATATTGATTTACTTCAAAATACCATTTAGCAAATAATACAGCAATCGCCGTAATTAGGATAAATAAAAGGGCTAATAAATTTCTTCTATAACGTTTTTTATTCATAAAATCACCTCGAAAATGACATCACTACTACTATATTTATGTGACCCTGCCAACATGTGACTTTACTTTAAAGTTGAATAATTTGTTATAGACAAAAAATTTTATGAACAGTCTTTTAAACCTAATATTGAAATGTTTATTGAAAGAAAAATGCTTATTAAACGAACAGTAAAATCTTCACTTCTTGCCAAAATCAACTTTGAATGGGAACCATTTGATAAGAAGAACAGTCTATAGTCTTGAGGAAGTCTGTATGTTTAAGGTAAATAGGGTACGTAATTCCACCAAAGAGACAAATACTCTCAATACGTCCTTAGAAGCGGGGCTTTCTTCAGTCAAATAGAAAATCGAGGCCATATAACTTTTAAGAGCTAATTGAAACGTATATAAGGAAATGTAACTCACCTTATACATAATCGGAATAGAAAGTTTGCCATTCACTATGAAACAAAAAAACTAGTTACTAAATAGAATTAAATATCCAAAATCAACTTATGTAACATGTTTCATAACTTTTTTTAATGATTTGGAAGATTACGATCATGGTAGTTCAATTATTCAGCTTTAATCGTTTAGATCCTTAAGTGGAACAAGTACTCCATCTATCTTAGGCAAAACTCTTCCTCAAAAAATAGGAGGAATTTTTTATGAAAAAATCATTAGTTTTATCTACCGTACTAATTGGATCACTTATTGGAGGGAATTCTGTTTTTGCAGCTACAACCCATACTGTAAAGAGTGGAGATACTTTATCTGAAATCGCTCTAGAAAATTCTATTACCGTAAACGAACTTAAATCATTAAACAATTTAAGTTCTAGTCTAATTTTCCCTGGTCAAATTCTTAAATTATCTGATGAAACTTCAAACTCAAAATCAAACACAACAACTAGTTCAACAACTTACATTGTACAAAAGGGAGATTCTCTTTCTAAAATTGCTGCAGCTTATGAGGTGACTGTTAACGATTTACTAAAATGGAACCCGTCTATTAAAAATGCATCATTCATTTCCATTGGACAGAAACTTGTAGTTAATGAAAGTAAAGGAGTAGCTTCTACTATTAATTCTAGTACTACAACAAGCACTAATTCTACTTATATAGTGAAGCAAGGGGATTCCCTTTCTAAAATTGCTGCAAATCAAGGAATTAGTCTTAGTAAACTATTAAGTTATAATCCACAAATCAGTAATCCATCTTATATTTATGTTGGTCAAAAAATTAATTTAGCAAGTTCATCTTCATCTACTTCCAATACGGTTAAAGAGGATATCACAGCTTCTGTCAGTGGTAATGAAATCGTGACTTATGCTAAAAAATTCCTTGGGGCTTCCTATTTATATGGAGCTAGTGTGAATCGAACGGATGCTTTTGACTGTTCTTCATTCACTTATCGAGTTTTCAAAGATGCAGGAAACATTACTTTACCAAGAACATCTAGTGCTCAAGCAACAGTTGGAAAAACTGTAGCTATTTCTTCTGTACAACCTGGGGATTTAGTTTTCTTTGATACAGATTTTAATGGTGCAATTAACCACGTTGGAATTTATGTTGGTAACGGCCAAATGATTAGTGCTGCGACATCAAGCGGTGTATCCTATGGAAATATAACTTCCGGCTACTGGAAAGAACGTATCGTTAAAGCTACTAGAGTTCTTTAATATATCTATAAAGAAGTCGATTTTAAATCGGCTTCTTTTTTAATACGACTCTCCTGCTTTTGTATGTTGGGAGCTTTTTTGGGTATTAAAAAAGACCACTGAATCTCAGTGGTCTCTATTTGCCTAGCAACGTCCTACTCTCACAGGGGCACCCCTCAACTACCATCGACGCTTTCTGCGAAGCGCGATGAC
>NZ_JBIQFG010000069.1:0-9049 GCF_045369345.1 Ureibacillus sp. 179-F W5.1 NHS
GTTAGGATTATTTTCATATAAAAGTGGCTCACTTTTCAACTGCGATGGTGGCTCAGTTTTAGCTTATCAAATACATATTTTAATAGTTCTTTTTTTAAAATATTTAAAACAGGTGAAGAATTAGATATTCATTGAGAAATAGCGTAGTAGAAGTGGTTCTACCTGATACCCCTCCTTTCTTCTTTAATAAAATACCTTCCAAGTTTTACATTCTTCAAATAAACATAAAAAAGACTTCTTATATCGCTTTATTACTAGCAAATTACCCCCTATATTTATAGTTTTACGGAACTGAACAAATATTTATTTAACTTATTTACTGAAAATGTAAAATGTTAGTATCTATAATCCTATATAATTTTCAGAGGAGTCAATATATGAAGTGAAAAAGGAAAAGAGTAGTTCAATTCTCCTTACAGGAATAATTTTCATACTATAACATGTTTTTACATATTTACTAAATCGATAAATGTATGAATTTGTAAAAATAGGACGAAATTATCTTGTTTTTCTGTATACAGAAAAACTATTGTTGGAAATATCAAAATTAAAATATTTCTAACTATTTTAAGAAGAACCATTTTAATAGCACAATAGTCTTTTTTTATTTTTAAGAGTGGTGATATAAAAGTCTATGTATTTTTATATCCTCCAAGGATTTTATGAGTTTTAAGCTTTTATAATTTGAAGGGAGGTGATGGTTTGTTACGTAGAAGATTAATGATCATGCTTTCGCTATGTCTACTACTATTGATGACAGCTTGTAAGGCTGATGAATCTGAAAAATCAAGCCAAACAAAAGGGGAAAAGGATACGATTCAGGAAGAGAAGATAGAACAAAAAACGAATCCTGCAACTGTCGAAGTAGATAATTCGTAATGTGTGCGTTTTTGTGGAAATGATTTGTACAATTACCTAAGTTCAAGAATTTTGTAAGAATTATATATTAGTATTCGAAGCGGTAGTGGAATAAGTCAAATAGAAGGAGAATGGTCTATTAAATGTACAACCGTTAACCTTAAAAGCAGGGGAAACGGCAACAATCACCTTCCAGGTGAAGTGTTAGAAAGTGCATTAAATACGACGGTTAAAAATATCGCCACAGCGTTTGATCCAGATCAACCAGTAGGTCCAAATGAACCCTGGAAAAGATCCGAAAAACCCAATTACGACACCACCAACTGAAACGAAGGTAGTACCGAAAGAAGTAGTGGACGTGCCGGATAACGGGGGCGATGATGGATCAAAGGATAACGAGGAAGTCGTTGTAGAACATCCAGAAAAACGCCAGATACAACCGACGACCAAGACAAATTACCTCAAACAGGTGAAAAACAAACAAATTATCTTGTAACAATCATCGGTTTACTCATGATTGGAGCAGCATTGTTTAGTCTTGTGAAAAGAAAAAGATATTTAACAAAATAAGTTTTAAAGCTAATAAAATAGCACCTAAAGGGAAGTACTTTAGGTGCTATTTTTAGAATGAAGTAGTAATAAAAGAAAATCCATAAGTATGGAGCTTTCATTATCGAGATTTCAATACAAACTAAGACATTACTAAAATTTACTGAGAGCTGGTGAAGGCAAAATGAAAAAATTATTATTTGTAACAGATTTATATTATGAAGCGAAAGGATCACGTGTCTACTGTGAAGAAGACATCTACCTTACTTCTCAACTAAGAAAAGATTTTCAAATAGTGATTTGTCATCCAGAAGATATGGAAAACTTTGAAGCCGATTGTGACTTAATATTATATCGAAATGTTGGGCCGGTCGCTCGTTTTAAAGAAAAGTATCAAGCTTTTCGTAATCGAATTGTTTCGAATGAGTTAAAGACTTATAATTCATTCACTGGTAAAGGTGATATGAATGGAAAACAATATATCATTGACTTAACAAATGCTAGTTTCCCTGTTATTCCTACAATTGATACGTTGGATGATTTACATAAACTGCCGAATGTAGAAACTTTCATTATGAAACCGAAAGATGGGGCAGATTCTGTAGGATTTGAATTTGTTGCTAAAAATCAGCTAAACGCAAAAGTAGACTCAAATAAAAGTATGTTAATACAGCCTTTTGTAGACTTTGAATATGAAGTATCTTTCTATTTTATAGATAAAGTTTTCCAATATGCTCTTTATGCTCCAAACAAAGATAAGCGTTGGGAACTAAAAGCGTATATCCCAACAGAGGAAGATTTAGAATTTGCCCAACGTTTTGTTGATTGGATTGGGGGATTGAACGAGTGGATGCGTGTCGTACAAAAGAAGGAAATCTTCTACTAGTGGAACACGAGGATTTAAATCCGTACTTGTCTTTAGAACTATTATCACCTGAAATCCGGGATCACTTTGTTGAAACATTGAGAAAATCATTATTAAAAGTGTCTGAATCTGATCAAAATCAAACCGTATTATTCGCTAAATCATTTTAGTTTATTTAGTATATAGGATAAACAAAGGAATCTTTTTTACGTAAGGAGAAAAATATGAAGGAAAATAAAAAGAAACTCAAAATAATAAAAAATATAATTCTTTTGATGTTTCTATTTATTGGAATTTTATTAGTATTCCGAGGTCCGATTGAAAATTGGCTTGTTTCAATAGGAATCGACTCATTGGGAATCGATGATTTAAGTGCAAGTGATTTGAAAAAAAATAACAATAAAAATACCACTTTCGACTTTGGAGAGGCATCAGAATTAGATTTACAAACGGTGTTAGAAGCGAATTTCAATAGAGATGAAATAACGGTCATTGGCGCAATAAGTATTCCAAGTGTGAAAATGAATTTGCCAATAGGAAAAGGGACTTCCCGTTATACTTTAGCTTTAACTGCGGGGACGATGAAAGAGGATCAAGTAATGGGCGAAGACAACTATGCTTTAGCTGGACACCATATGACACGGAAAGATTTGCTTTTTAGTCCGCTATATGAAGTGGAAATGGGAGCAGCCGTTTATTTAACCGATTTGAAATACGTTTATGAATATCAAATAGACGAGCAAAGAACAATTGAAGCAACAGAGGTAGATGTCATTAACGATATAGAGGGAGAGACCATTTTAACCCTCATTACTTGTGATAAAGATGGTGAAGCTAGATTGTTAACTAGAGGCCATTTTGTTAAGAAAATACCGGCAGAAGAAGCATCAAAAACAATTGTAGATGCGTTTAATTTAAAATTAACAAATACATCTAAATAATACAGAAACGAAAACTCTCAACGTTGAATGATTGAGGGTTTTTTCTTTTTTCATAAACCTAACAACATGTTTAACCAATTTCGGGACAAGATAAAAATAAAGGAGGGAATGAAATGGCACGAAGGAATCGGAATAAAATATTAGTTCCTGAAGCTCGACAAGGACTTGACCAACTTAAAGCAAAGGTAGCTGGAACGAGTGATCCAGAACGAGCGAAGTTTGAAATTGCTGAAGAAGTGGGTGTACCTTTAAAAGAAGGGTATAACGGAAAGTTAGCCTCGGAAGAAGCAGGGAAAGTTGGCGGTAGATTAGGCGGTAATATGGTTAAAGAATTGGTGAAAATGGCTCAAGAAAATTTAAGTGAAAAGCAACAATAATGAAAAGAAGAGGCACTTTCCACATAAGGAAAAGAGCCTTTTCTGTTATTTCAATTCAATTGTTTAAAGGGGTTTTTCCACTCCATTAATACACCATAATGAAGGGATTCTTCATCTTCTAAATAGTTTTCCACGACCGCGATTGGGAGACGTCCGCACCGTAATAAAAAGGAAATAACCGGGTCATGGATTTCTCCATTTACAACGCGCTCTACATATTCATTGGCAGAGTATAGATCTGCATATTTATAGTAATTAGGCATACGACCACCACCTAAAAGACGTTCGAATCCTTTTTCCACTACTACTTGATACATCGCTTGCATCATTATTTTCCCTAATCCGAGAGAGCGAAATGAAGGACGAACACTGATATCTACTATATAAAGGGTATTTCCCTTTTGGTCATGATTTCTAATATACCCGTCGTCGGTCGCTTCTGCCCATGTGTGGGATGGATGTGAAGGGTCGAAGTTGATGCAGACACCGGTCATCGAGCTAACAACTTTTCCATTCATTTCAATACATAATGCCCCATCTGGAAATAATGAAACATGATTCGTTAATTGTTCCTTATTCCACCATAATGCCGATGGAAAAGGGGGTGGAAAACATTCAGCTTGAATATCAATTAATTCATCAAAATCTTCTTTTGTATAATTTCGAACAATTATTTTAACAGGTTTCCCATTATCGAAAAGCCATTGTTCATTTCGATACATTCAACATTCCCCCCTGGAACGATTTTATTTTTCCCAATCAGGATATAAGTCTACTCGTCGGTCACGCCAAGTTGTTACAGATCCCTTTTCCCGAACTTGATAAAGAAGGTCTAAATCTAAATCCGCGGTTACTAACATATCATGATTAATTTCTCCCTCTGCTAACAGTCCTTTTGGAGGGAAAGGAACATCATTTGGTGTAATAATAGCTGCTTGGCCGAAATTTGCCCTCATAAAATCAACAGTAGGCAATGCACCGACAGTACCTGTTAAGATGACATACACTTGGTTTTCAATAGCGCGGGCATGGCTTGTATAACGAACACGGTGGAATCCATGACGGTCATCTGTGCAGGATGGGCAGAAAATGACATCTGCTCCCTTTGCCTTTGCCATTCGCACAATTTCAGGAAACTCAATATCGTAACAAGTTAAAATTGCAATCGTACCCTTTTCCGTTTCAAATACTTCCAGACCTTCTCCAGGTGACATGTTCCATTCATCAACTTCAGTAGGCGTAATATGAAGTTTAGCTTGGGTTTTGATTTTCCCATCTGGATAAAACAGATGGGCTGTATTACGCAACTTACCATCGACATTGATCACATGTGTACCTGCGATAATATGGACATTATATTTTTTCGCTAGCTGAGAGAATAACGATTCGTATTGTTCGGTAAAGGAAGGCAGGTCATTAATCGTTAACGCTCTCCCATTTTCTCCTTTAATAGAAAGAAGTTGGGTTGTAAAAAATTCCGGGAATAAAATAAATTCTGTTTCAAATTCTAATGCTGCTTTAATATAGTGTTCGCTTTGGTGTGCGAAGTCTTCAAAGGACTCAATTGTATGTAGATGATATTGAACAGCAGATACTCGCAACTTCATATAATACCTCCGTTTTTTCTTTTATATCTATAGTAGCATATGACTAAAAAGACGTGAAAAAGTTAGACTGTTTTCTTCGGCTTTTTATTGCGCCCTCTTCAATTTAGAAGTAGTATGACAAATAGAATGTAATGGAAAGAAGGCGCATACGTAGATGCAGTCAGTGTTTAAGCTAACAAAATACATAAAGCCTTATTTATTATTTGCCATTATTGCGCCAATCATGATGGTAATTGAGGTATCGATGGATTTAATCCAACCAACGATTATGCAACATATTATTGATAATGGTATTGCAGATAATGATAAACCGTATGTCATTAAAATGTTTATATTCATGGTTTTATGCGCGGTCGTAGGTTTATTAGGTGGAGTCGGTTGCGGCATTTATGCGTCAAAGACGGCGATTAATTTTGCTACGGATATTCGACAAGATCTATATGAAACAATTACTTACTTTTCTAATAGTAATAAGGACCGTTTTACATTGGGGAAATTAATCACGAATATTACAAGCGATGTAGAAATGCTGCAAAGGGCTTTATTAATGCTATTGAAAGTTTTTGTTCGTGGACCGTTAACCTTTATCGGTGCAATTGTCATTGTTTTTATCACTGCACGAGAGCTTTTTCCAATATTATTATTCGTCGTGCCAATTTTAGCTCTAGCCATTTTCTTTTTCACTAAATTATCCGGAAAATTGTTTTTAAAAGTCCAAGAAGCAGTTGATGGGGTGAACACAAAGGTACAGGAAAACTTGGCGGGAATTCGTGTAATCAAAGCATATAATCGTAAAAAACATCAAATCGACCAATTTACGACTGTAAATGGGACATTGATGAAACGGAATATCCATGCCGACCAAATCATCGGAATTTTAATGCCTTTAACGGCTTTTGTCGTGAACATAGGAATTATTCTTGCTTTATGGTTAGGTGCCATTAAAGTGGAAAACGACACGATTGAAGTAGGGATGATTTTAGCATTCATTAACTATTTAATGATGATTATGGGTGGGCTTATGAGTTCATCCAATGTGTTAATGCAAATTGCCCGGGCAATTCCAAGTGCCAATCGTATAGTAGAAGTGTTAGAGGAAAAGCCTGAAATTCATAATATATCAAACCCAATCATTTCTTCTATTAAAGGGGAAGTGACGTTTGAAAATGTTAGTTTCGCCTATAACAAAAACAATGAACCAGTGTTAAAAAATATATCGTTCCGGGCAAAACCCGGTGACACAATCGGGATTATTGGGATGACTGGTAGTGGAAAATCTACAATTGTTCAGCTAATACCGAGATTATTTGATGCGGATCAAGGTGTTGTAAGGATTGATGGTAAACCAATTACCGAATATGATTTGTCAACGTTACGTAAAGCGATTGGATTTGCTCCCCAAAAGGCTACATTATTTTCAAAAACAATTGAAGAGAATGTGAAATATGGGCGAGATGAAGCAACTTTAGAAGAACTAATAGAAGCTTTAGAATCATCTTGTGCATTGGAATTTGTTGAAAAGTTCGATGATAAGGAGCAACATTTTATCACACAAGGAGCGACGAACTTATCGGGTGGACAAAAGCAGCGTTTAGCAATGGCAAGGGCATTTATTCGAAAGCCTGCAATTTTAATTCTTGATGATACGACTTCTGCTGTAGATAGTATTTCAGAAAAGAGAATTCAACAGGCCATTGCCAATCATTTTAAAGAGAGTACAAAGTTTATTGTCTCTTCAAAAATTTCCTCTATACGTCATGCCGATACAATTTTAGTATTGGATGATGGTTGTATCGTTGGGAAAGGGACGCATGAACAATTGATTGCAACAAATGAAGCTTATCAAGAAATTGTGTCGACTCAAGTTGTAAGAGGAGGGACGCTAAATGAATAAATCATCTGGAAGACAAGCCGGACCACCTCCAATTGGAAGACACCCAGGACCGAGATTTAATGGACCCGCTGAAAAACCAAAGGATCAAAAAGGAACGATTAAACGGATATGGTCCTATTTAAAATATCAACGAATCGGAATGATAAGCGCGGTTATTTTCGTTATTTTTTCTACTTTATTAGGGTTGTTAGGACCGCTTTTGATTGGGATCATTATTGATGAATATATTTTAAAAGAAGATTTAAGTGGCACGATTCGAATGATATTGTTACTTACCGGGATTTATATCGTTGGTGCCCTATTTACTTGGCTACAAACCTTTGTCATGATTCGAGTTTCCCAACAAACGATTCGACAACTTCGTCAACATTTGTTTGAGAAATTCCAGTCCCTTCCTTTATCCTTTTTTGACAAACGTCAGCAAGGAGATTTAATGAGTCGAATGACCAATGATATAGAGAATTTAAATGCGGCTCTATCCCAAAGTGTCATTCAAATTATTTCTACCATTTTAAATGTAGCCGGAACAGCTATTGCGATGTTTTATTTAAACTGGGTATTGGCCCTTGTAACGTTAATGGTTATTCCGTTTATTTTATGGTCGACGAAACAAATTATTAAGCGTAGTAGTAAAAACTACAAGGAACGACAAAGAGATTTAGGAAAATTAAATGGGTTTATCGAAGAGACGATTTCCAATTCCAATATTACAACGATTTTTGGAAAGGAAGAGCAAACGATTGCTCAATTTAAAGAAGCGAATGAAAAACTACGCAGTTCAGCGTTAAAAGCAGAGATCATATCTGGGTTGCTAGGACCGACGAACAACTTTATTAATAACCTAGGAATCGGTTTAGTAATCGGGGTTGGTGCGATTTTGGCATTAAGTAATAGTCTCGTTTCCATCGGTATCATTGCGTCATTTGTAACATATACAAGACAATTTTTCCGTCCTATAAATCAACTATCGAACTTGTTTAATACATTCCAATCTGCCATTGCCGGAGCAGAGCGGGTATTTGAAATTTTAGAACAACAAGATGAAGTGGCAGATAGTCCAAATGCGATTGCTAAAAGCAAATTTGTAGGGGATGTGGAGTTCCGTCAAGTTCAATTTTATTATCAAAAGGACAAACCTGTAATTCATCAAATTTCATTCCATGCAAAGGCAGGAGAAACGATCGCATTAGTTGGTCCTACAGGTTCAGGAAAAACAACAATTATCCAGTTGTTGAATCGTTTTTATGAAGTAAATAGCGGAGAAATTTTAATAGACGGTCAAAACATCCAACAATATAAAATGGAAAACTTACGTGACCATATCGGGGTCGTATTACAAGATACGTATTTATTTTCAGGTACCGTTCGAGAAAACATTCGCTATGGAAAGCTTAGCGCTACCGATGAAGAAGTAGAGCAAGCTGCCAAAATTGCTTACGCCCATAATTTTATAAAATATTTACCGATGGGTTATGAGACGATGCTAGTTTCCGGTGGTATGAACTTAAGTCAAGGACAGCGCCAATTAATTGCCATTGCTCGTGCCATTTTAGAAGATCCAGATATATTAATTTTGGATGAAGCAACTTCTAGTGTCGATACAATGACGGAAGTTCAAATTCAAAAGGGGTTAAACAATTTAATGCAAGGTCGTACAAGCTTTGTCATTGCCCACCGTTTAAAAACAATTGAAAATGCAGATCAAATTTTAGTCATTAAAGATGGTTCAATTATCGAACACGGGAATCATGATTCTTTAATGGAGAAAAAAGGATTTTATGCTACTTTGCAACATCAATTGCAAGTGCAAGCATAAAGAACTATCGGACTGTCCAACTTTTTTAGAAGTTGGTCAGTTTTTTATATTTCGGAAAAGGTTCATTTTTAGGCTCTAAAATATTTGTTGGGGTACAGATAAAATTCAGAAAAAATAAACACGCAATCTCCTAATTTTGTTA
>NZ_JBIQFG010000006.1:0-76694 GCF_045369345.1 Ureibacillus sp. 179-F W5.1 NHS
AAGCCGGTGAAATTTTACTTTTCGTAAAATTTCACCGGCTTTTTTTATTTAGAGGAGGGTTTTGTCCCAGCCTCTTTATTTTTGTGCGTATCTCTTTTTCGTATACTTTTGATTGTTTCGATACAAATTTACAGTATAATGGGCTATATGTTATAATTCCGATTAGTAAAATATAGATTGAGAGGCATAAAATATGTTACATCAGTTTTCAAGAAACGAACTTGCGATTGGAAAAGAAGGACTTGAAAAATTAAACAATACAACAGTTGCCATATTAGGAATCGGTGGTGTAGGTTCTTTTGCTGCAGAGGCATGCGCCCGCAGTGGAGTCGGACGTATTATTTTAGTTGATAAAGATAATGTCGATATTACAAATATAAATCGCCAATTAGTAGCGTACCTTTCTACAGTTGGAAAATCTAAATCTCACATTATGAAAGAACGAATTGCAGACATCAATCCTGATTGTGAAGTAATCGATATGCATATGTTCTATACAGAAGATACTTATGAAAAATTTTTCGAACAAGGAATTGACTATGTTATTGATGCATCAGATACAGTAATGTATAAAATCCATTTAATGAAAGAATGTTTAAAACGAAACATTCCAATCATTTCTAGCATGGGTGCTGCAAATAAAATGGATCCAACTCGATTTAAAATTGCCGACATTTCAAAAACCCATACAGATCCGTTAGCTAAAGTAATTCGTACAAAGCTTCGTAAAGAAGGAATTCATAAAGGAGTCATGGTTGTTTTCTCAGATGAATCACCTATTGTTGTTCGTCCTGATGTGGTTGAAGAGGTAGGAAATCCTAATGCCCAAATACGAAAAGCTAAAATGCCACCTTCATCCAATGCCTTTGTTCCTTCCGTTGCTGGGTTAATTGCAGCAAGTTGGGTCATTAATGACATATTAAAAGATGTAAAAATTACACGAGTTCAACAATAAATACTTTATAATAGTTGGGTAACCTAAAATACGGGTTACCCTTTTTACATGTTAAATAGCTTCAAACCTAATTATATAAAGGAGAAAGTAGATTGGACAATTTTACGGAGCTGGAATATAGAGGCTTAAATATATTAGATGAAATAAGTACAGTTGAGTTAGCAATCGATTGGGAATTTCAAAGAATACATGTATTGGATACAAACAAGGTTGTAGAACCGGAATATCATTTTTCAACGAAAAGCTATCAGTTGAGCGAAGGGTTCTTTAAAATGATTGATGTTTTAAATGATAAACATTTTTTGACGCTCCATTGCGATGAAGTAATTCAAAATGAATATAGCGGCTATACATGGTACTTTTACGGGTCAAGAAATTACATATTAAAATATGAGAAATCAAATATTTTCGAAGTTGAGAAAATGGATCAGTTGAATGAAGAAAAAATAAAAAATCATTATTTATATACAAAATATATAGATAAATTACAATCTTCGGGAATAAAATTGTTTTAATAAAATAATAAATTCGGTGCCTTTGGAATGAAATTTCTGAAATTAGCAGTTGAATAATCTTCAAAAATGAAGTAATTTCACATATATATCACATTTTTTTAGTAAATTTTTATTTTAAGAAAAAATTTCAGAACAATGTTGGTATAGTATGGGTACCTAAAGTTTTATGGGGAATAGGGGAGGAATGGAAATGTCAACAAAAGTTCCAATGACAAATAATGCGTTAAATTTAGTGGAGCTAAATGACCGTATGGAAGAGATTGTATTTAACTATATTGATACAACTCAAAATTGGGAGAAAGCTTATACGAACTTAGATGAATTAGTAAATAGTGCAGTCAATCACTTTAATCATTATGTAAAGGCGAATGGGGAATTGCCAAAGGAAAATACTTATTGGGTATTATATATGAATGTTGTATGTAAATTACTTTATTTCCATACAATTTCTCACTATCATGTACAAGTTAATCTAGGACGAGATGTGAAGAAAGAAATTTTAAACTTGTTAACGGTAGCTGCCAATTGTATTCCGGATGTCCATTTAGAAGATCATGCTGAATTTTTAAAAGAAGTAACAACTAGTTATGAAAATATAGAACTTTATAATGGAAAACATGGGGAATTTGAAAAAATGATTGTTGCTCAAAATAATCGAGTAATAGATTGTATAAAAACTTTTTCCACTTATTCCATGAATCGTTAAATCATAAAAAAAGGTAAAATTGCTTTGGCAATTTTACCTTTTTTTATGAAAAGAATTATTGAAGAATGGCAATTTTATTTATTCGTATAACATTTATATGTTATTCATATGCGTTTTTTACAATTTTTCAATAATTTTTATCGTTCAAAGTTGTTCTAAGGGTTGTTATTTTTGTGCTAGATTGTCCTTTATAAAGTAACTAAACAAATTATTACACCTCAAAGTAAAAAATTTTCTTAAACTATCTATAGCCTCATACAAAAAATTCTACCTTTCCAATAGTCCTAGGTTTTTCCGGTTTAAAATTCGTAAAGTTATTTACAAATTTGGTCGAAATAATAGGAACATTTTCTAAAAATAATTCCAAGAATATGGTATATGTACTCTTTTAGGCTTTTATCGTTTCCTTTTATAATTTAATAAAACAAATGTTCTATTGTTAAGGAGGGATGATGATAGTGGAAATTCAATTTAAGAACCCATTATTAAAAGCTTTTTTAGCAGACGCAGAACATTTGGAATTATATAAACAATACTGTCGTACACCGAATGATTGTATAAAACAAATGATTAATGACCGTTTTATCCAATTTTATATTCGCATTCGAGCCGTAGCCTATTTCTCAAAAATTATCCACTATACCGCTCGCAACTTTGATATAGAAAGAAGAAAGTATGATCAGCGATATGTATTAAATTTGGATAGTACAGGCAATGAATCTAATAACGAAGGGTCTATCACTTTAAAAGAACTTATCGTAGATGAATCTGCAACAAAAAGTTTTTATGAACAAATTGAAGATGACTTAGAACAACATATTCAAAATCCTAATTTATATAAAGCAATTCTTTCGTTAAACGAGAGACAAAAGCACATTTTATATCTATCATTCATTATTAATTATTCCGATACAGAAATAAGTAAAAAATTGAATGTCACGCAACAAGCAATATCAAAATCAAAAAATAATGCTTTAGCGAAAGTGAGGCGAATGATCGATGCTTGATGAGGGTCAATTAATTAACTTAATTAGTAACATTGGTTTCCCGATTGCTGTCTCGATTTACTTATTACTTCGCTTTGAAAAGAAGATTGAAGGTCTAGAACAAACGATTCAAAAGTTGGCGACGGAAGTAGAATTAATAAAAAACAAGGAGTGATTATGATTAAAGAATATATATCTCCATTGGAATTGTTGGAACTTCTAAGGCCGAAAATAAAGAAAGAATTGTATCAAACGGATGCGAGATATCGTGAAGATTTGGAACAAGAAATTGTTACGAAAATTTTAGAAGGATTAAGAACAAAAAAATTTCACAGCATCCCTACTTTTTTTGAATTAGTTGAAAAGGAAAAACAACCAAAGTAACACGATGAACAACTTGTCGGTCGTCTATTGATGTTTGAATTTGATTTACAATTACTAAAGGGGTTTAATGGAGACAAATAACAACCTCTTTTGAAAAATTTTTAATTAAAACTTTTGTAATAGTTCAAAAAGCCTTTAAAATAGGGAAAAAGAAGTTGCTCCTCATTGTCGGGGGCAACTTCTTTTTTTAAGTTCCTTTTTTAAATGATTTCAATTTATCATAAATAGCAGCCATTCGTTTTTCTTCACCAGCAATAACAGGTTTATAAAATTCTTCATTTGCTACGTTATCTGGCAAATATTGTTGATCAACCCAGCCTCCAAAGGTGCCAAGGGGATAATCATGGGGATATTTATAACCGACATGTCCCAACGTTTTCGCTCCTGCATAATGACCATCCCGGAGGTGGAGCGGAATTTCTCCCGTTTTACCTTCGTGAATTGCAGAAATTGCCGCATCTAATGCAGAGTAGGCAGAATTAGATTTCGGCGATAAACACATTTCAATAACTGCGTTGGCCAATGGGATGCGAGCCTCGGGTAGCCCTAAAGTTTTAGCTGCTTCAGTTGCAGCATAAACATGGGCGCCAACTGCTGAATTTGCTAATCCGATATCCTCATATGCCATGACAAGAAGTCTTCTACAAACAGCGATTAAATCTCCATTTTCGAGAAGATGGGCTAAATAGTAAATTGCTGCATTCGTATCACTACCACGTACCGATTTTTGCAAGGCAGATAGTAAATTATAAAAGTGGGAACCACCTTTATCACCATAAACGCCAATTCGTTCCGATAAATGTTCTACAATATGATCTTGAACAATCGTTTTATTATCAACTTCGTCAGAGGCGTAATAAATTGATTCTAATAATGTTAATGCTTTTCTTGCATCTCCGTTTGAAGCGAGGGCTATTTTTTGAATTTGTTCCTCAGATATGACGATATCGATTTTCCCTAAACCTCTTTCTTCGTCTTCAAGGGCGTTTGATATTAACTTAGCGATATCATCTTGAGAGAGCCGTTTCAGTTGAAGAATTTCCCCACAACGTGATCGGATGGCTGGATTTACATCATGAAAAGGATTTTCGGTCGTAGCTCCTATTAAAATGATGGATCCATTTTCTACGTGGGGTAATAACGTATCCTGTTGTAATTTATTAAACCGATGAATTTCATCGAGAAATAAAATCACTTTCCCAACAAGTCGCGCTTCTGACACAATTTGTTCTACATCCTTTTTCCCCGCATGGGTTGCATTTAACGAGAAAAAAGGAAGTTTCGAACTACCAGCAATGGCGTTTGCAATGGAGGTTTTCCCAATTCCGGGCTCTCCATATAAAAGCATTGAAGGGACATGACCATTTTCAATCATTTTATAAAGGGCAGTGTCTTTTCCGATTATGTGTTGTTGTCCGACGACTTCATTTAAGTTACGAGGTCGCATTCGAAATGCTAAAGGTTCGTTTTGCATGTCTTCATCCTCCAAAGATTCCTTTTACTATATTTAATATTAGACCTTTTCCAAGTGGAATTAAAGGATATATGATATACTTGAGCATAGAAATGGACAAGAAAAATAGAGGTGTTATAATGAAAATTTCTACAAAGGGTAGATATGGACTAACGATTATGATTGAATTAGCAAAACATTATGGAGAAGGACCAATTCCATTGCGCCAAATTGCAGCAGAAAAAGATTTATCTGAAGCCTATTTAGAGCAACTGGTTTCTCCCCTTCGTATTGCTGGTTTAGTAAAAAGTGTCCGTGGAGCTTATGGAGGGTATTTATTAGCATTACCACCAAGTAAAATTTCCGCTGCAGATGTAATTAAAGTTTTAGAAGGACCAATTCAACCTGTAGAAGGAATTGAAAATGAAGAAGCACCGCAACAACAATTATGGATTCGAATCCGCGATGCTGTAAAAAATGTCCTTGATACAACTTCGATTGAAGATTTAGCAAGACACGATGAAGAAACCGAATTCGACGGTTATATGTTTTATATTTAATATAAACGAAAGTGGATTCAAGATTAAAGGAGCTTTTAATGACAATGGAAACAATATATCTAGACCATGCAGCGACTTCACCTATGCATCCAGAAGTCATTCAAGCGCTGGCATCAGCTTTTGAACAAACCTATGGAAACCCTTCTAGCATTCATACAGCAGGTAGACAAGCGCGAAAGGTATTAGATGATGCTCGTACTATACTTGCAAAGGCAATCGGTGCAAAAGATACAGAAATCATTTTTACGAGTGGTGGAACTGAGGCGGATAACACGGCTATTTTTGGCGTTGTAAATAGTTTGAAGTATCAGGGAAAACACATTATCACAACGCAAATTGAACACCATGCTGTATTAAATGCATGTGAAAAGTTGGAAAAAGAAGGCTTTGATGTAACATATTTACCAGTTGATGAAAGTGGTCGTATTTCGCTGGAAACTTTTAAAAATGAGCTTCGAGAGGATACGATATTAGTTACAATTATGTATGGCAATAATGAGGTTGGAACAATTCAACCGATTGCAGAAATTGGTGAATTATTAAAGGACCATCAGGCGATTTTCCATACGGATGCAGTCCAAGCTTTTGGCATCGAAAAATTGGACGTTGATCAATTACAAGTTGATTTACTAAGCGTATCAAGTCATAAATTAAATGGTCCTAAAGGGATTGGTTTTTTATATCAACGAACTGGCACCCCATTAGTGGCAACATTTTTTGGAGGCTCTCAAGAGAAGAAAAGAAGAGCAGGTACAGAAAATGTTCCAGCTGCCGTTGGATTCGCAAAGGCAGTCGAAATTGCTCAACGGGAAATGGAAACAAAGAATGAGCAATTACAACAATTTCGTCAACTATTTTTACAAATTTTAGACGAAGAAAGTATTCAATATAAAGTAAATGGAAATAAGGAACATGTATTACATCATGTGTTAAATATTAGCTTTAAAGGGATGGAAGTAGAGTCCTTTTTAGTTAATTTAGATATGGCGGGTGTTTATGCATCAAGCGGTTCTGCTTGTACAGCAGGATCTATTGATCCATCCCATGTACTCGTTGCTATGTTTGGAAAAGATGCTGCTGAGCTACGTAATTCTATTCGTTTTAGTTTTGGATTAGGTTTGACGAAGGAGTTAATTGAAGAGGCAGCTCGTCGAACAGCAGCAATTGTAAAAAGACTTGCGAACTAATAGAGAAAAGGTGAAACGACAATGGTAGAAACAAGAGACCCATCACAAATCCGCGTTGTTGTTGGAATGTCAGGTGGGGTTGATTCCTCTGTTGCTGCCTATTTATTAAAGCAACAAGGATATGACGTAATCGGGATTTTTATGAAAAACTGGGATGATACAGACGAATTTGGTGTATGTACAGCTACAGAAGATTACGATGATGTAATCAAAGTATGTAATCAAATTGGAATCCCTTATTATGCGGTTAATTTTGAAAAACAATATTGGGATAAAGTATTTACCTACTTTTTAGAAGAATATAAAGCAGGTCGTACACCAAACCCAGATGTTATGTGTAATAAAGAAATTAAATTTAAAGCTTTCCTAGATCATGCGATGAAATTAGGGGCGGATTATTTAGCGACAGGTCATTATGCCCGAGTGGAAGAACGGGACGGAGAAGTGTTGATGCTGCGCGGTGTTGATAACAATAAAGATCAAACATATTTCTTAAATCAACTATCTCAAGAGCAATTAAAACATGTTATGTTCCCAATTGGCGATATAGCAAAACCGGAAGTTCGTAAAATTGCGGAAGAAGCAGGATTAGCTACTGCAAAGAAAAAAGATTCGACAGGGATTTGCTTTATCGGCGAACGGAACTTTAAAGAATTTTTAAGTCAATATTTACCTGCCCAACCAGGTAAAATGGAAACTTTTGATGGTCGTGTCATGGGAACTCATGATGGCTTAATGTATTATACAATTGGTCAACGCCACGGTTTAGGTATTGGAGGAGACGGTGATCCTTGGTTTGTACTAGGGAAAGATTTACAACGAAATGTGTTGTATGTTGGTCAAGGTTTCCATCACGATGCCCTCTATTCCACATCATTAAATGCTGTGAAAATGAGTTTTACCTCCGATCAACCAAAGCCTTCTAAATTTAGTTGCACAGCAAAATTCCGTTATCGTCAAGATGATACGCCGGTGGAAGTTGAACTATTAGAAGATGGTCGAGCTCATATTACTTTTGCAGAACCTGTAAGAGCTATTACACCTGGACAAGCTGTTGTTTTATATAATGGGGAAGAATGTCTCGGTGGTGGTACAATTGATGAAGTGTTTAAAGATAGTGAAAAATTAACTTATGTAGGATGACAAACGCAAATAAAGTAATCGTTTTGATTGTTTTCATGAAACGAAAGAATGAAATACTATATAAGTGCTACTCAGGCTTATCGTCAAGAGATGACGGTAAGCCTAGTTTTAAGAGGTGAGAAATTTGGATTTTAATGAAAAGGGAATACTTGCTTTCCAAGAAAAACGGTATGAAGATGCAGCGAAAGCTTTTACGGAAGCAATTGAAAATAATCCGGATGATCCGATTGGTTATGTGAATTTTGGTAACTTACTTGCTGCGATGAATGACAATGAACGAGCAGAACGTTTTTTCCAAAAAGCAATTACCGTTGATGAAACAACGGCTACAGCATACTATGGATTAGCCAATTTATATTACAATTCGGAAAGATTTATCGAAGCTGCGAAACTATACCAAAAGGCCATTGACCTAGGAATTCAAGGTGCAGATGCTTATTATATGTTAGGGAAATCCTTTGAACGGGATGAAAAATTTAAACTAGCGTTACCTTATATGCAACGTGCAGCTGAACTTGCCCCTAACGACTTACAAATAAGATTATCTTATGGTATTTTACTTTGCTCATTGGAAATGTTTGATGTTGCAAAGGGAGAATTACAATTTGTTCTTGATCAAGATCCAAAAAATGCAGATGCCCATTATAATATTGGGGTATTATATGCGGTAGCTACTGAGGATACTGAAAAAGCGATGGAGCATTTAAAAGAAGCATATACGATAGAACCGAATTTTGATCAAGCGAAATATATTTATGATATGATTAGTCAAAGGTTTAATTAAAGGATGGAAAAGTCGACCAAAAAAGGTCGACTTTTTTATTTAGCAAATAGTCATTAAGTGGAATGAAATCATGATTTAGATAAATAATAAGGTCGAAATAGAAATACCACTTTTCTGCCTTTTTAAAATACTGTGTGAACTATGAAAACTTTGAATAATTTTTTATTTCATGATTTCTACATTCATTTGATACTATATTACGTATATTTTAATTATCGGTCTTTGTCGAGTAATAATTGAGATAAAATTTGAGTTTTTACAGAAGTAGGTGTCTTGATGAATATTTTATGGGGTTTTATTGGTATTTTAGTTATTTTTATTATTGCTTTTTTAATATCAAGCAACCGTAAATCCATTAATTGGAGAACTGTATTTGCCGGTTTAGCGATACAATTAGCCTTTGCCTTTATCGTGCTGAAATGGGAATTTGGCCGCACAGTATTATTAAAAATATCAGAGGCTGTTCAAAATTTAATTAGTTACGCTAATGAAGGGATCTCTTTCGTATTTGGACCTTTAGCAGATCCTGATTTTACTGGTGCTACCGTTTTTGCTCTGAGCGTATTGACGATTATTATTTTCTTCTCTTCGTTAATTTCCGTATTGTATTATTTAGGAATTATGCAATTTGTCATTAAAATTATTGGTGGTGCACTGTCAAAAGTTTTAGGGACAAGTAAAGCGGAATCTGTTAACGCAGCGGCAAATATTTTTGTTGGTCAAACAGAAGCACCTTTAGTCATCCGTCCTTTTTTAGGGAAAATGACAAAATCTGAGCTGTTTGCTGTTATGACAGGTGGGTTAGCATCTGTATCAGGTTCTGTTCTTGTTGGATATTCATTATTAGGGGTACCGTTAGAATACTTAATTGCTGCAAGTTTTATGGCCGCTCCAGCAGGATTAGTATTAGCGAAACTGATGATTCCACAAACTGAAGAAGTCGATGATTCTGCTTTTACGTTAGCAAAAGATTCAGATTCAGTAAATGTCATTGATGCTGCAGCTCGTGGCGCGAGTGACGGAATGAAACTTGCTGTTAATGTTGGTGCGATGTTACTAGCATTTATCGCTCTTATTGCCTTAATTAACGGGATTATCGGTGGTATTGGTAGTATTTTTGGATTTGACGGAATTACCTTAGAAGGAATTTTAGGTTATATTTTCTCACCAATTGCTTTTGCAATAGGGGTACCATGGTCTGAAGCTGTACAAGCAGGTTCATTCATTGGACAAAAATTAGTTTTAAATGAATTTGTAGCTTATTCAAACTTTGCACCAGAAATCGCAAATCTTTCAGATAAAACAGTCATGATTGTTAGCTTTGCATTATGTGGTTTTGCAAACTTAAGCTCAATGGCAATTTTAATTGGTGGTTTAGGTGCAATGGCTCCTAGTCGAAGACCTGTCATTGCGAAATTAGCTGTAAAGGCTGTAATTGCAGGTACATTAGCTTCTTTACTTAGCGCATCCATCGCAGGTATGTTCTTATAAAACTTATTTATTAAAAAAATCTGCTTTTCTACGGGTGTAGGTAAAACGTTTTTTCATTCATTAAGTAATGAGCATTCAGCGTTTCATCCTACATATTCCCCGTGGAACGAGCAGATTTTTTATTATTTTCCATTGCAATATAATATAACATCCCGGTAGCTTAAATCACCGCCAAATATATTTAAGGCACTTCCAATAGTTACATGCAATTTACCCTTTGATAGTTCTTTGAATTTTTTAAGATCAGCTATTGAACGGACCCCACCAGCATAGGTTGTTGGAATGGATGTCCATTTTGCTAAATCTTGAATTAAATCTTCTTGCATCCCACTTCTTTTTCCTTCTACATCAACGGCATGGATTAATAATTCATCGCAATATTGTTCGATAAATGGAATCGTTTGTTTATTTACTTCAAATTGACTAAATTTCGCCCATTTATCCGTCACAACAAACCACTTACCATCTCGTTTACGGCAACTTAAATCAATGACAATATGTTCTTTTCCCACTGTGTTCACCAGTTTTTGTAATCGCTCCATATCGAGCATACCATCATGGAAAATATAAGAAGTTACAATAACATGGGAAGCTCCAGCCTCAATATATTTTTTGGCATTATCACTTGTAATGCCACCTCCTACTTGCAAACCGTTCGGATAGGTGTTCAATGCTAGAAGGGCTGCTTCTTCATTTCCTGACCCGAGCATAATAACATGGCCACCTGTTAACTTGTCCTTTTTAAACATATTGGCAAAATAAGCTGAATCTTGTTCTGCGACAAAATTTTCGACAACGTTTTGATCTTGATGACCTAATGTGCTTCCTACGATTTGTTTAACCTGTCCATCATGTAAATCTATACAAGGTCTAAATTCCACTTAATATCACGAGTCCCTTCCATACCTTTTCGTCTATATATACAAAACAATTTATAAATTATCATAGCATTGGTACTAAAAAATATCGAGGTTAGATTACTGGACCTTTGGATTTTGTAAGACACATAAAGGGGACATATGGTAAAATCAAATGTACTAAAGGCAAGAAAAGGAGTATTAGGATGGCAGAAAATCTTAATTTATTTGAAGTAAATAAATTGTTTATTCTTGGCCGTCCAATTGTGTCCATTTTTCATAATGCGACAAATATGTATTCGATTGTTCGGGTAAAAATACAAGAAACGAATTTACAATATGATGATAAAGAAATTATTGTGGTCGGCTATTTCCCAAAACTTAATGAGGAAGAATTATATCGTTTTACAGGGGTTTTAAAAAATCATCCGAAATACGGTCAACAATTTCAAGTAGATACATTTGTTAAAGAGGTGCCTGCAACGGAACAAGGCATTATCAATTACTTATCAAGTGATTTATTTTCTGGAATTGGGCGAAAAACAGCCGAAACAATTGTTCATCAATTAGGGGTGGATGCCATTAAGCGAATTATGGAAGATCCATCTGCATTAGATACAGTACCGCGACTGAACGAAGAAAAAAAAGAGACGATTCGCCAAACATTGGAGCAAAATTTAGGTTTGGAACGAGTCATGATCCAATTGAATGAATGGGGATTTGGTCCTCAACTTTCTATGAAAATATATCAAACTTATCGGGAAGAAACGATATCACTACTTACGGAAAATCCATATCGCTTAATTGAAGATGTGGAAGGTGTAGGTTTTGGACGGGCTGATGAACTTGGCAGAAAACTAGGGATTGAAGGAATCCATCCAGATCGGATCAAAGCTTGCATATTTCATGTTTTAACAAATGCAGCATTGTCAGACGGACATGTATACGTAGATGCAGAACAAGTTTTACCCCATGTAAAATCTATTCTTGAACAAAGCCAACCACAGGAAATTCCTTATGATGTAATTTCAAAGGCAATTATTGAAATGCGAGAGGAAGATAAAATTTGTGGGGAAGAAACACGAATTTACTTACCTTCTTTATATTTTAGTGAGATTGGCATCGCTTCGAAAATACTAGAATTATTAAATCAAAATGAAAAAGAAAGATTTTCAAAGGATGAAGTTCGAAAAGCTATTGGTGAAGTGGAAGAACGACTAGAGGTTTCCTATGCTGAAACTCAAGCAAAGGCGATTGAATGTGCTTTAAATTCCTCTGTCATGATTTTAACTGGAGGACCTGGTACGGGGAAAACGACGGTAATTCGAGGACTAGTGGAAGTATATGCTGAACTTCACGGGCTATCGCTAAACCCGAAAGATTATGCAAAAAAAGAAGAGCCTTTCCCTATTGTTTTAGCAGCTCCGACTGGGAGAGCGGCAAAAAGATTAGCCGAGTCAACGGATTTGCCAGCAATGACGATCCATCGCTTGCTTGGATTTAACGGCCAAGAAAAAGAGGAAGAAACGGAACGGGAAGTAGAGGGACGTCTTGTCATCATCGATGAAATGTCCATGGTTGATACTTGGTTAGCCCATCAACTATTAAAAGCTTTAAGCAAAGACGTTCAAGTAGTATTTGTTGGGGATCAGGATCAACTACCACCAGTAGGCCCTGGCCAAGTGTTAAAAGACTTATTGGCTTCAAAGCAAGTACCAACTGTAGAATTAACTGACGTTTACCGACAAGCGGAAGGATCTACGATTATTGAACTTGCCCATCAAATTAAAAAAGGAGATATACCAAATACCCTTTCCAATAAAACGACGGATCGCTCCTTTATAAAAGCATCGGCAGATCAAATTGCTAGTGTCGTTACTCAAGTTGTGAAAAGTGCCCTTGCAAAGGGACAGTCTATTCGAGATATACAAGTTTTAGCACCTATGTACAAAGGTCCTGCGGGAATTGATATGTTAAATAAAAAGATTCAAGAATTAGTTAATCCAAACGAAAATGGTACGAGAAAAGAACTCGTATTTGGTGATGTCGTTTACCGTATAGGTGATAAAGTTTTACAACTTGTCAATCAACCGGAAAGTAATATTTTTAATGGGGATATGGGCGAAGTAATTGCCATAATGCGGGCTAAGGAAACAGTGGAAAAACAAGATTTACTAGTCGTTTCCTACGATGGGAATGAAGTGACTTATCAGCGAAGTGATTTAAATCAAATAACCCTTGCCTATTGCTGCTCTATTCATAAATCCCAAGGAAGTGAATTCCAAACAGTGATTATGCCGATCGTTAGAAGTTATTCCAAAATGCTCCGTCGGAATCTTTTATATACCGGCATTACTCGGGCGAAAAACTTTCTAATTCTTTGTGGTGAACCGGATGTCTTTGCTAATGGACTTTCGAAAACCGATGATTTAATGCGTTTAACGACGTTAAAAGTAAGGTTAAATCCAGAGGAAAGTATGACGAAGGAAGAGCAATTAAAGGATAATGATTCTTCCCAAGACGTAAAGCAATTAAAAGAAGTTGATGAACAGCAAGCAGCTTTTTATGTAAACGGAGAAGTTGTAGCACCTATATTAAATATGGAAACGGCACCTTATATTCATCCACTAATCGGAATGGATGGAGTAACCCCGTATCACTTTCTAGAGGACGACGAAAAGTAAAGGAGTATTATAATGACAAAACTTACACCCTTCCTCATGTTTCAAGGCCAAGCTGAAGAAGCAATTCATCTTTATATAACCGTATTTCAAGATACAAATATTGTTTCACTAACAAAGTATGGGGAGGAACAACCAAGTCACAAAGGGAAAATTGCCAATGCAGTCATTTCCATTCATGGCCAAACCTTTTACTGTCATGATAGTGTCATTACTCATGAATTCACCTTTACACCGTCTTTTTCGATGTTTGTTGAATGTGATTCAGAACAAGAGCTTGAGGAAGCCTTTGCGAAGTTATCGAAAAATGGACAAGTTTTAATGCCATTAGATGGTTATGGGTTTAGTAAGAAATTTGGTTGGGTACAAGATCCTTTCGGTATTTCATGGCAACTTAATTTAAATGAATAATTTATAATTAGACAAAATTCCTACCTCCCATGCATATAGTAGTTCTATGTGAAAAGGGAAGGTGGTATTAGTTGGATCATTTAAATGTTTATCAACATCCTTCTTACAAAGTACGGGTGATTTCAGTCGTTGGAAATAGTCAGATTGAAGTAAAACCAGATTATGCCCAACTGCAAATTGAAGTGGTGACTCAAGGAGAAAATATTACGGAAGTCCAAACTGAAAATGCTAATAAAATGAACCAGGTTATAGAAGCTCTATTGGCTTTAAATATTGAACGCCAAAATATTCAAACGGCTTATTTTAATATTTTCCCCCGCTACGACTATATTGAAGGGAAGCAAGTGTTTAGAGGCTACGAAGTATCCAATGCTATTCAAGTAGAAGTTGATAACATTAGTGAAGTCGGAATGGTCATTGATCAAGCAATAAAAAGTGGAGCCAATCGTATAACGGGACTTGAATTTAAATTAAGAAATGAAGAGGCCTATTATAATAGTGCTTTGCAATTGGCGCTGCAAAATGCCCATGAAAAGGCATTAGCTATCGCTAGTTCTTTGCGTCTTTCTTATATGCCCCAACCGATTGAAATCGTTGAGGAATCTTCAGGAGGACCTATTTTATTGAAAAATGTTGCAATGACCCAACGACTTTCTGAGACACCGATTGAACCAGGTACGATTACCGTTGAAGCGACTTTGAATGTGAAGTATCAATATTAATCGAAGTTTTTATAGAGAAATTTGGAGTGCTATTGGATTAGTACTCCTTTTTTAAAGGGAAAAATAGTCTCCATATGGAATACTACTGAGAGCGTAGAAAAATTAAAATAGGAATGAATATGGAAAAGTGGTTTAAAAGGTGGTCGATTATGGGTAAGTATGAACAAAAAACAAAAAAGACAAATCAAAGCGTAATGGAATTTATTGAATCTGTAGAAAGTCCGAAGAAAAGGGAAGATGCCTACCATCTATTGCAAATTTTTGAAGAAACATCGGGGTTTGAAGGGAAAATGTGGGGACCGAGTATTATCGGATTTGGTTCTTATCATTACAAATATGCATCGGGTCATGAAGGAGATGCTCCTCTTATTGGATTTTCACCTAGAAAAGCAAAAATTAGTTTATATTTTGCCCCTGGTGATACAGACAGAGAAACATTATTAGAGAGATTTGGAAAACATACGGTTGGTAAAGGTTGTGTTTATATTAATAAACTTACAGATATTGATCAAGAAATATTAAAGCAACTCATTAGTCAATCCATTCAATTTTTACAAAAAACGTATCCTCAAAATTGAAACTTTTTTCAATCGGTAACGTAAAACAAATATAGATTGAAATTAAAAAAGGTAGGAGTGCTGAAAATGTCATTTTTTAATAAGATGTTAGCAAGTATTGGTGTAGGTGCTGCAAAAGTAGATACAAAATTAGAAAAGTCATCTTTTGTTGCTGGAGAAGTCATCCGCGGGGAAGTGGAAGTTTATGGTGGTAATGTGGAGCAAAGTATTGATGCCATCTATTTAACGTTATACACAACATATATTAAAGAAATTGATGATCATAAAGTGACAGCAAAAGCTCCAATTCAAAAATTCCGAGTAAGTGAACCATTTACAATTAATGTCAATGAAACAAAAATAATTCCATTTTCATTTACATTACCATATGATACGCCAATTACAGTTGGGAAAACAGAAGTATGGGTTGCAACAGAATTAGATATTCGTAGCGGTGTTGATTCAGATGATAAGGATTACATTGAAATTCGTCCATCTGAAATAGCGTCAAAAATTTTAGATGAAGTTCAACAGCTTGGATTTAGATTACGAAAAGCAGATTGTGAACAAGCTTCTTACAAATATGCTCGAAACTATCCATTCCTTCAAGAATTTGAATTTGTTCCAACTGGCGGAGTATTTAGAGGGAGACTCGATGAGTTAGAACTCGTTTTCCTATCTCAAACAGCTCAGTCTGCAGAAATTCTACTTCAAGTAGACCGAAAAGCGAGAGGTTTTGGTGGATTTTTAGCAGAAGCGTTAGATGTGGATGAAACGAATATAAGAATGACAATTACACAACAAGATCTACATAATTTAAATGAAGTATTAAAACAAACGATTGCAAAATATGCTTAAAAAGAAGGGTGTTCCAATGTTGGAATACCCTTTTCTTATACTTCCCGTGCAAGTTCTTGAAGCTTTTGTCTATCAATAATTTCATAGCCTTTATTACTTTTTCGAATCATGTTTGACTGACAAAAATGGGCGAAGGTGTGAAGTAAATGTCGATAGGACACGCCTAAATATTCACTAATTTCCGTATGCTTTTCTTTATAAAAATTATCGTCAGAAGACATTAAAATAAAAGCGGCTAATCGATTTTCAAGGGGATATGCTTGAGTTTGAGAAAATCGGTTTGTCGTTTGTGTCATTTTATTGCCTAAAAATAAGCAAAGTTCCCTTAAAAATACCGAATCAGCTAGTAGTTTTTGTTTACATGCATTATAAGGAATTGAGAAACAGACCGTTTTTGTTACAGCTTGAATCCCTTTTGTATATTTTTGAGCATTTAATAATTCCACTTCCCCCATAAAACTAGGGGAGGTAATAAAATTGATTAACGATACCTTTCCGTTTTTATGTGTGACATATAATTTCGCCTTTCCTTCTACCATGTAGTAAAGGGATTCAGGTAAGGAACTTTCTTGGAAAATATATTCTCCTTTTTCAAATGCACAAACTTGAACGAAGGGGGAAATATCAAAGGAAAAGAAAGATTGAAAGGAATATTGATTCATGTAATCTTCTTTTCGTTTTCCTGTTATCAATTGCACCATTATTCCTCCAATAATCATTACAAAGTTTTGTAGTACAAAACAAAAAATAGAGTAAATTCTGTTTTTAAACGGATTGTCAACAAAAGGGAAATGTGAGATATCTCACATTATTTTAAATGACAACGTGCTATTATTCAATATAGATTGGAGGTTACAGCACGGCTATGAACAATCAACGGTGGTTATCTCAAAATTTCTTTCTATTTTTCTTTACATGGGGCGTATATTTACAATATTGGTCAGGTTGGTTATCAGGTGCTAAAGGATTAACGGTTCAAGAAGTAAGTTTTATTATGGGTTTTGGTTTAGTCGCCAGAGCATTTTCAACGATGTTTATTTATCCCTTTGCTTCGAAATATTTTAGTGATAAAAAATTAACGCTATTGTTAGTAATTAGTTCCTTAATAGCGGCACTATTATACGTACCTTTTAATACCTTTCCAGCTTTATTTGCCATTACATTGATTTTTAGTTTATTTTATCCTTCGTTATTACCGGCTATTGAAAGTAGTGCTTCTACCCTTGTTCAGCAAACAAAGATACATTACGGTAAAAGCCGATCCTATGGTTCTATCGGTTTTGTCATTTCCGTTTTAATTCTAAGTGTGATGATAGGCTATGTAGGGGAAAAGGTGATTTTATGGGCAATGATTGGCTATTTAATGATTATGTTAATTCTTCAAATTATGCCTACGCCGGAAGTGTTATTAGCTAAACCGACAGTAGAAGATCGAAGTCGAGCCTTTTCTATGAGAAGTTTATGGAAAGTTAAAGGCTTTCCTGTAGTCATGATTATCGTCATCCTTTTACAAGGTTCTTTAGCATCCTACTACAATTATAGTTACATTTATTTACAACAATACTTACAAGTAAATACGTTTTATATTGGTATGATTTTGAACGTAGCAGTCCTATTTGAAATTTTATTCTTTTTAATAGCGGACCGTCTCTTTGCTAATAAGAAAATTTCAACTTTATTTTTCATTGCAGCAATTGGTTCTACATTAAGATGGATCATCATTTTTGTATTTCCAAATGTTGGGGCATTTATTTTTTCCCAAACATTACATTCGGTTTCCTTTGCAATGGCCCATTATGCCTTCATCCAATACATTACGAAAAGTTTACCAAAACAACAAATTGCCAATGCGCAAGGGTTGTATTCCGCCTTGGCAACAAGCTTAAGTGCGGCAGTTTTAACATTATTCGGAGGATATTTATACGATATTACGCCGGGTCTTGCATTTTTAGGAATGACCATTTTCACGATTCCAGCAATCATCATCATTTTACTTTCAAAAAAAGCGTATCAAATATAAAAGTCGTCCCTATTTAGGGGCGACTTTTCGCAGTTTTATAAAATATTTCGTTAGTAATCCAAAAGTAATTACGACAACGACAAGAAGAACTTCAAATGTGTAAATAGCCATTTGAGATGGGAATAGGGGAGCCATATAAGCATCCTTTGAAATCATTTTAGAAGATGTCCATGCTAATACCGCTGCGCCTAAAACAATAATAATAGGAAAACGTTCCATTAATTTTGTTACAACGGTACTTCCCCAAACAACAATCGGAATCGAAACGATTAATCCTATGGCTACGAGCAAAATATTTCCATGGGCAGCTCCGGCTACTGCAATAATATTATCTACTCCCATTAATAAATCGGCTAAAAGAATGGTCCCGATAGCTCCCCAAAAATTCTTTTTCGTTTGTTTAACATTGATTTCTTCTTCGGTAAGAAGTAGTTTGTAAGAAATATATAGTAACAATACACCACCAATTAACAATAATCCGTCAATTTCTAATAATTTAACAGCGACTAATGTTAAGACAATTCGTACGAAGATGGCACTAAAAGTTCCCCAAAAAATGACTTTCTTTTGCTGGTTTTTAGGTAAGTTTTTGGCAACTAGTCCAATTAATAAAGCATTGTCGCCAGCAAGAACTAAATCGATGAAAATAATAGAAAGTAAAGCGGTGAAAAATTCAACAGATAATAAGTCCACTATGTATTCGCTCCAATCTATAAGGTAGTCCCCTTAACAAAACAATATATGTTATTTGATTTGTTTTCAGAAGCTTTTTAATTGGTTGAAAGTTTCATTCGTATATGATAGTTTCTTAATAATTTAGATTGGGAGAAGTAGGTGAATAAGGTGATTAGAAAATTAACAGAAAAAGATAGAGAAAAGGTGATGAACTTTGTTCTAAAAAAGCCAGCCGAAAATTTATTTATCATTGGAGATATTGAAGCGTATGGTTTTGAGACAGAGTTTCAAACTGTTTGGGGTCAATTCAATGAGTATGGCGAGTTGATGGCAGTTCTATTCAAATATGAAGGAAATTACATACCGTATGCTGAAGGCGATATCAATTGCCATTATCAATGGTGACCCGAAAATGACTGATTTATCTGGTTTGAAACCAATTGTAGAAAAATTAGAATCACTAGTAGTAAAAAATATGAAAAGCAGTAATTCATTTTATTAATGCTAAATGCCAACGTTTAAAAGTTTCTAAAACAAAGGATGAACTGGAGTCTGTCGAAGTTTTAAACGTAAAAGAATTAGAAGAACTTGTAGCTCTTTTAAAAGGTGTTCCTGAATTTCAGCATGCAAACATAACAATTGAGTCGAAAAGAAGGACGCTTGAAAATAAAACCGGTAGAACGTATTTCATTCGAGTGAACGGTGAAATGGCCACAACTGCTTCCACAACGGCAGAAAATAGTTCCTCTGCCATGATTGTTGCTGTGGCAACAAAGAAACAATATAAACGGCAGGGACTTGCAACGGATTGTATGATTAAGTTATGTCAAGATTTGTTAAAAGAAGGGAAGGAACTTTGTTTATTTTATGACAATCCGGATGCTGGTAAAATTTATAAACGATTAGGTTTTGAGGATATTGGTTTTTGGAATGTTTATCGATATGAGTAAAAGTTGAAGAAAATAGTTATAATTGACATAAGGCACCCCTTTTCATATAATTTAGAACAGAATATATGAAACACGATGATGGAACAAGTACGTTACTGTATACGAACAGAAAAGGATTCCTTGGCTGAAAGAATCTTGCGTTAAACAGTTACGGAAAGCTACTCCAGAGTGCAGCTAATCCCTGCCGTTCACTTACGTTACAGTGCTTGAGATATAAGTTTGCTCTAGTCATTTCAGCTATATGAAGCTAACTTATAAATTAGGGTGGTACCGCGAGCTATAGTCTTCGTCCCTTTGTGGGATGAAGACTTTTTTATTTGGATTAAACATTGGTCTTATTAATTATTCCATCGTTTTTGAAAGGTACACTGGAACACCATCATGTTAACAAATTTATTCATTTATTGGAGGTATATTGGAAGATGAAAGCATCAGAAATTCGTCGCAAGTATTTAGAATTTTTCATTGAAAAAGGTCATGCTCAAGAACCATCTGCACCACTAGTGCCAATCAATGACCCATCTTTACTATGGATTAACTCAGGGGTTGCCACGTTAAAAAAATATTTCGATGGTCGTGTCATTCCTGACAATCCACGTATTACGAATGCACAAAAATCTATTCGTACAAATGATATTGAAAATGTAGGGAAAACAGCTCGTCACCATACGTTTTTTGAAATGTTAGGAAACTTCTCAATTGGTGATTACTTTAAGAAAGAAGCAATTCATTATGCATGGGAGTTTTTAACTGATCCAAAATGGATGGGCTTTGATCCTGAACTTTTATCGATTACGATTCATCCAGAAGACCAAGAAGCATATGATATTTGGAAAAATGAAATCGGCATTCCGGAAGAACGTTTAATTCGTATTGAAGGGAACTTCTGGGATATCGGAGAAGGTCCATCTGGTCCAAACTCTGAAATTTTCTACGACCGTGGCCCTGAATACGGTAATGATGAAAACGATCCAGAATTATATCCTGGTGGAGAAAATGAACGTTATCTAGAAATATGGAACTTAGTATTTTCACAATTTAATCATAACCCAGATGGAACATACACACCGCTACCTAAACAAAATATTGATACAGGTATGGGGTTAGAACGTATGGCATCCGTTGTACAGAATGTTCCAACTAACTTTGATACGGATTTATTTATGCCGATTATTGAAAAAATTGAAGAATTCGCAAACCGTTCCTATAAACGCCCAGGCGAAATCGATTTAAAAGAAATTTTCGGTAGTGAAGAGGATGTAAATACACCATTTAAAGTGATTGCTGACCATATTCGTACCGTTGCTTTTGCAATTGGAGATGGTGCTCTTCCTTCAAATGAAGGACGCGGTTATGTATTGCGCCGACTATTACGACGTGCAGTAAGATATGCAAAACAAATCGGTATTGATAAACCGTTTATGTTTAAATTAGTTTCTACTGTTGGCGAAATTATGCAAGATTTCTATCCAGAAGTAAAAGAAAAAAGAGAATTTATCGAGCGGGTTATTAAAAACGAGGAAGATCGCTTCCATGAAACCCTTGATGGTGGTTTAGCTATTCTGTCTGAAGTAATTGAGAAAGAAAAAGCTGCTGGAAATAATGTTATTCCTGGTAGTGATGCATTCCGTTTATATGATACTTATGGCTTCCCAGTAGAATTAACGGAGGAATATGCACAAGAAGCTGGTATGACAGTGGATTTAGAAGGCTTTGAAAAAGCGATGGATGAACAAAGGGAACGTGCCCGCGCAGCTCGAGCGGATGTCGATTCTATGCAAGTTCAATCTGAAGTATTAGCCAATTTAACGCAAGAATCGAATTTTGTAGGTTATGAAACGTTACAAACTGAAACGAAAGTCGTTGCAATCGTTTCAAATGGTCAAATGGCGGAATATGCTTCAGAAGGTGAAGAAGTTCTTGTCCTTTTAGCAGAAACACCTTTTTATGCGGAGATGGGTGGACAAGTAGCTGACCATGGTAAAATTTCTAATGATTCATTTACAGCTTTTGTAAAAGATGTTCAAAAGGCACCGAACGGTCAACCGCTTCATACCGTTGTTGTAGAATCAGGTGAAATGCGTGTGGATGATGTTGTTACAGCAATGGTGGATCGGGATGAACGTAATCTTGTAGTAAAAAATCATACAGCTACACATATTATGCAACGAGCATTAAAAGATGTTCTAGGAGATCATGTTAACCAAGCTGGTTCTTATGTAGGGCCAGACCGTTTACGTTTTGACTTCTCCCACTTTGGCCCTGCTACAAAAGAAGAGTTAGAAAAAATTGAACGTATTGTAAACGAAAAAATTTGGGATGATATTGAAGTAGTCATTGAAGAGATGCCAATTGCTGAAGCAAAAGCAATCGGAGCGATGGCACTATTCGGTGAAAAATACGGAGATATTGTTCGTGTTGTTCAAGTAAGTGATTATTCGATTGAACTTTGCGGCGGTATCCATGTAAAACGTACTTCTGAAATTGGTTTATTTAAAATCGTTTCTGAAGGTGGTATAGGGGCTGGAACACGTCGAATTGAGGCGGTTACTGGTAAAGCGGCATTCGAAGCAGTAAAAGAAGAACAACGTATTTTAGAACAATCCGCCGCTTTATTAAAGGCGAATCCTAAAGACTTAGTAGCACGTGTTGAAACTTTACAGCAAGAATTAAAAGAACAACAACGAGAAAATGAAGCATTATCCCAAAAAATTGCGAATGCACAAGCTGCTTCTGTACTAGATGCTGCACAAAAAATTGGCGATATTACAGTACTATCAACAAAAGTAGAAGCGAAAGACAACAATCAACTTCGTCAAATGATGGATGATTTAAAAGGTAAACTAGAAAAAGCTGTTATTGTACTTGGCGCAGTTGATGGCGACAAAGTCATGTTATGTGCTGGTGTAACAAAAGATATTGTCGGAGGAAAATATCACGCAGGAAATATTGTGAAATCAGTGGCAGAAGCGTGTGACGGTAAAGGTGGCGGTCGTCCGGATATGGCGATGGCAGGTGCGAAAAATGCATCAAAACTTGATGAAGCGCTAGTTTCTGTGTATGATTACGTTAAATCCATTTAAAAATATTTTCTTTCTGTTACAAAATATGGTCAGAATTCCATCCTGATATTTGATTGAAATGGTTTATCGGTTATAATAAAGAGAATAGAGATGTTTTTCCGTTAACATCTCCTTATTACTGAAAGCGAGGTGCTGGTCTTGAGTTCGTTTGATAAAACAATGAAATTCAGTTTTCCAGAAGAGTCAATGGAACAAGAAGTAAAGCAAGTGATGTTGAAGGTGTACTCTTCACTAGAAGAGAAAGGGTATAATCCTACTAACCAAATTGTAGGTTATCTTTTATCTGGTGATCCGGCATACATCCCTCGCCATCAGGATGCAAGAAACTTAATACGCAAGCTTGAACGTGATGAAATTATTGAAGAGCTCGTAAAATTTTATATTAAGAAGAATAACGAGGCATAATAGGTATATGAGAGTAATGGGTTTAGACGTTGGTTCCAAAACCGTAGGCGTTGCAATTAGTGATGCCTTAGGATGGACAGCGCAAGGTATAGAGACGATACAAATAAACGAAGAAACAGGCGATTTTGGCATCGAACGTATAAAAGAACTTGTTAAAGAATATGCTGTTACAGAATTTGTAGTAGGCTATCCGAAAAACATGAACAATACGGTCGGTCCTCGTGGCGAAGCTTCCGAGAATTATAAAAAGCTACTGGAAGATTCCTTTCATTTACCTGTAAAGCTCTGGGACGAACGTTTAACAACAATGGCTGCAGAGCGAATGCTCATTGAAGCGGATGTAAGTCGTAAAAAGCGTAAAAAGGTTATTGATAAAATGGCGGCTGTTATGATCCTTCAAGGATATTTAGATAGCAAGAATTAACATTCGCTAAAAAGAGCGAATGTTAATTCTCTGCCCCGAAAGCGAAGCGACAGGGGCAAGATACATTCGGTAAAAAGAGCGAATGTTAATTCTCTGCCCCGAAAGCGAAGCGACAGGGGCAGAAAATAAATACTAGTGATATAAAGTATATCCAGTTTTAAATTTAATGAAGAGGTGACCAATAATGGTACATGAACACGATCACGAACAACATCGTCATATTACTATCGTCGATGAAAATGGAAACGAACAACTATGCGAAGTGCTACACACTTTCGATTCTGAAGAATTTGGTAAATCCTATGTACTTTATTCATTAGTAGGTGCTGAAGAAGATGATGAAGGTCAAATTGAAATCTTTGCATCATCGTTCGTTCCTTCTGAAAATGGCGAAGATGGAGAATTAGAGCCAATTGAAACAGAAGAAGAATGGGATTTAATTGAAGATGTGTTAAATCAATTAGAAGACCAATTAGATGACGAAGAAGAATAAGAAGTAAAATAAATATTATAATAAAAAAGGTAGGCTCATTTTGCCTACCTTTTTTAAATAGTAGGAGGTACATGAATGGACGATCAATTATTTAAGCTTCAATTAGAGGATGGCTCTGAACAATTATGTAAAGTGGTTATTACATTTGATACAGATGATCAATCCTACGTTTTATATTCTTTAGTGGATGAAGAGGGGAATGAAAGCGAAGAAATTTCAGCCCTTCGTTATGAATTGGGAGACAATGGTGAAATGACGAATTTTTCTTCCCTTGAAACAGAAGAAGAATGGGATATGGTAGATGAAGTATTAAATACGTTAATTGCTGAATTTGGTGAAGATGGTAATTATTTTACGATTTCTGATGAAAACGGTGAGGAAATTGTTTGTGAAGTTATCCATCGTTTTGAATTAGAAGAATTTAATAAGTCGTATATTCTTTATACCTTTGCAGATCAAGAAGAAGTAGGGGAAATTTATGCAGCTGCATATATTCCAGGAGAGAACGGAGAAGTTCTTGATTTACTGCCAATTGAAAAGGAAGAAGAATGGAAACAGGTTGAAAAAGAAGTAGAAGCCTTAAGTGAATAGTAATGATAAAAACGTTATGACTCTCATAGCGTTTTTTTGTATTAAAAAATTTTTGTAGATAAAACATATTGCTCCTTTAGTTCCAGTAGGTACTCGTCGCAAATGAACATTACTCAAACTCAAGTTTTGAGAAGGAATATTTAACGCCTGTCGCAAGCTTTCGGCGCAGATAAACCATGTCTCTAACCCGTAAGAGACATGTTTTATTGTCACCATTTGTATTTTCTTGTATCATATTAGGAGATGTGAGGGGGTACGCTAGTGGATAGTGATTCTAAAAAACAGAAAATGATAGAGAAATTAAACGTACGAAAATCAGAAGGAAGAGTTGTAAGACGGATTGTAACGATTGTGACGCTTGCTATTTTGTTAATTGTATTGGTAGTAGGTGTTAGTGGGTTTTTCTATGTGAAATCTGCTATGAAACCAATTGATCCTGAGGCAACTGCTGAGATTGAAGTAGAAATTCCAATGGGTTCAGGGATAACAATAATTTCTAGTATTTTAGAAGAAAAGAAGGTTATCAAAGATGCCCGAGTTTTTAAATATTATACAAAGTTTAAAAATGCAACGAATTTTCAGGCTGGTAACTATGTCATGACTCAAGCAATGACTTTTGATGAAATTATCGAAAGCTTGAAGACTGGGAAAGTATATCGAGAACCTTTATTTACCCTTACCATTCCAGAAGGTTTGACGTTAGAGCAAATATCTAAAATTGTTGAAAAACATACAAATTATACGGCTGAACAGTTTATGGAAAAGGTAACAAATAAAGAATTTATTCAAAACATGATGGGGACATTCCCTGATTTAATTACGGAAGAAGTTTTTAATGAAAACATTCGCTTTGCCCTTGAAGGATATTTATATCCTGCAACTTATTCCTTCTATGAAGAAAATCCGTCATTAGATGATATTATTAAAATGATGATTTCTCAAACAAATGATATTGTTGTGGAGTATAGTGCATTGCTACAGGAAAAAGAAATGACACCACATCAATTATTAACCTTTGCCTCTCTTTTAGAAGAAGAAGCAACAGCACAGACGGATCGAGCAACTATTGCGAGTGTATTTTATAATCGTTTAGATGCAGATATGCCTTTGCAAACAGATCCAACTGTACTTTATGCATTAGGTTCCCATAAAGAACGGGTTTTATATGAAGATTTAGAAGTGGACAACCCTTATAACACGTATAAAAATCCGGGGTTACCACCTGGACCGATTGCCAATGCAGGAAAAGTTTCAATTGAATCTGCCCTTAGTCCGACCGATACTGACTATTTATATTTCTTAGCGGATAAAGAAGGAAACAATCACTTTGCCAAAACATACGATGAACATTTGAAAAATATAGACCAATATTTACAACAATAATAGTAATTCCATAACAGTATGACATAATCAGAAGGAAACGAACGTTTTTTTGGAGAGTATAGAAAAAATAGAGTTGAAACTTTTTTCTATACTCCACAATAAAGATTATTCGCTTTCCTTCTGTTTTCGTGATATTATAAGTTGTGATTTTTTGTATTCATTGAAGAAAGAGATTTGCAACGTAACAACGATTCTTTCTTTTTTTACGATTGATTTTTTGTTTTATCGTATAGTAAGTCTTTAAGCCAAATATAATGTTTGGTTTTTTCTTTTTAACGATTTTATTTTTTTATTAAAAAGGGGTTCACATAATGGAATTTTCTGATGCTTATATAGAATCCTTTATTCAACCACGCAATGCGTTATTAATGGAGATGGAAAGTTTTGCAAAGGAACATCATGTGCCGATTATGCAACTGCCTGCCATTGATGTCTTAAACCAACTCCTTCGAATCCAAAATCCATCTAGCATATTGGAGATAGGAACTGCAATTGGTTATTCTGCATTGAGGATGGCAGAAACATTACCGAATTGTAGTATTGTGACGATTGAAAGGGATTCCGAACGAGTCAATCTTGCAAAAGAATTTATTGCACGTTCAGAAGTATCAAATCGAATTACGGTAATCGAAGGCGATGCGTTAGAAGTGGATGTTGAAACAATTCAATCTACTTTTGATGCTGTTTTTATTGATGCCGCAAAAGGCCAAAATATTCGTTTCTTTGAAAAATTCGCACCACTAGTTCCGCCGGGTGGTATTTTGTATATCGACAATATATACATGCACGGTCTGTCGGATTTAGATATTAAAGAAGTTCCCCGGCGTAAAAGAACGATGATTCGTAATTTAAAACATTTCACTGACTGGATTATGCAAAATCCTAATTATGATAGTACATTTTTTCCTGTTGGTGATGGCTTATTAATTTGTTTGAAGAGGTGACAAGTAATGAAAAAACCTGAATTATTAGTTACGCCAAAATCGATACCACATATTAAAGAGTTAATTCTAGCAGGTGCAGATGCATTTGTCATTGGCGAGCAACAATTTGGTCTGCGTTTAGCAGGTGAATTTTCCGTTATCCAAGTAGAAGAAGCAACAAAGCTAATTCATGAGGCTGGTAAAAAAGTGTATGTTGCAGTAAATGCACTTTTCCACAATGACCGTCTAGAGGCTTTAGATGAATACTTAAAAGAGATGCAAAGAATAGGTGTAGACGCATTAATATTTGGTGACCCTGCCGTAGTCGTATCAGTACGTGAGCTAGGGATTACGATACCACTTCATTGGAATCCTGAAACAATTGCGACGAACTGGTTCCAAGCGAACTATTGGGGAGAACGTGGGGCAAAACGTGCTGTGTTAGCCCGTGAACTTTCTTTAGACGAAGTGTTAGAAATAAAAGAACATGCAAAACCAGAAATAGAAGTACAAGTTCATGGAATGACATGTATGTTCCAATCAAAACGTTCGCTATTAGGGAACTATTTCTTATATCGCGGAGAAGTAATGGAAGTTGAAAATCGGAAAGAAAATAAAAATATGTTCCTTCATGATAAAGAACGTAAAAATAAATATCCGATATACGAAGATTTAAATGGAACACACATTTTCTCTCCTAACGATATGTGTCTTATCGATGAATTAACGGAGCTATTTGAAGCGGGAATTGATTCATTGAAATTTGATGGTGTACTCCAAACAGAGGAATATATCGTGACTGTAACTAATTGTTATCGCCAAGCAATTGATGCCTATTTCGATCAAGGTGAAGATGCTTATGATGACTTGAAAAATAAGCTATTAGAGCGAATTGAAATCATTCAACCAAAATTACGTCCATTAGATACAGGATTTATCTTTAAAGAAACAGTGTATTAAGGAAGGAGCGGCATTTGCCTTGTTACAATTAATAGAAAACGAAAAAATTCGTGAGACGGTTAATGGTAAACGTGTTATTACAAAAAAACCTGAACTATTAGCACCAGCAGGCAGCTTAGAAAAATTAAAAGTAGCCGTTCATTACGGAGCTGATGCTGTCTTTATTGGTGGCCAAGAATTTGGCTTACGTTCCAACGCAAACAATTTTACAATCGAAGAGATGCGTGAAGGTGTAGAATTTGCAAAAAAATATGGCGCTGTTGTGTATGTAACGACGAACATTTTTGCCCATAATGAAAATATGGCTGGTCTAGAAGAGTATTTACAGGACATTGAAGATGCGGGAGTTAGAGGAATTATTGTAGCGGACCCATTTATTATTGAAACATGTCGTCGTGTAGCTCCTAAATTAGAAATTCATCTATCAACACAGCAATCCCTTTCCAATTGGAAAGCGGTTAAGTATTGGAAGCAAGAAGGGCTTCATCGCGTTGTGTTAGCCCGTGAAGTAGGCGCAGAAGAAATGCGCAAAATGAAAGAAGAAGTGGATATTGAAATTGAAGCTTTTGTTCACGGTGCGATGTGTATTGCCTATTCTGGCCGTTGTGTATTATCTAACCATATGACAGCTCGGGATTCAAATCGTGGAGGATGCTGCCAGTCATGCCGTTGGGATTATGACTTATATGAAGAAGTAGATGGCGAAGAAAAAGCGTTGTTTAACGAAGGAGACGCGCCGTTTGCAATGAGTCCAAAAGATTTAAAATTAATTGAATCTATTCCCCATATGATTGAACTTGGCATTGATTCGTTAAAAGTGGAAGGACGTATGAAATCCATTCACTACATTGCCACTGTTATTTCTGTTTATCGTAAAGTGATTGATGCCTATTGCGCGGATCCAGAAAACTTTAAAATTAAAAAAGAGTGGTTAGAAGAGTTGGATCGTTGCGCTAACCGTGCCACTGCATCAAGCTTCTTTGAAGGAGAACCAAGTTTTGAGCAACAAATGTTTGGCACTCATGCGACGAAATTAAAATGGGACTTTGCAGGCCTTGTCCTTGATTATGATCAAGAAAGTCAAATCGTCACTTTACAGCAAAGAAATTACTTCAAGCAAGGTGATACGGTTGAATTTTTCGGACCTGATATTGAATCATTTAAAATGGAAGTTGGACAAATTTGGGATGAAAAGGGTAATGAGATCGAAGTAGCAAATCATCCGTTACAAATTGTAAAATTCAAAGTGGATCGCCCATTGTTCCAATACAACATGATGCGAAAGGAGAATAAATAAATGTCCAAAAAGCGCCCTTTAGTAATAGGGATTGCGGGTGGTTCATGTTCAGGGAAAACTAGTGTGACACATGCCATTTATGATGTATTCAGAGAACACTCTGTTGTAGTTATAGAGCAAGATTATTACTATAAAAACCAAAGCCATTTAACTTTTGAAGAACGTTTGAAAACGAATTATGATCATCCACTAGCATTCGATAATGATCTACTGCTAGAGCATTTAAATCGTTTATTACAAAGAAAAGCAATTGATAAACCAGTATATGATTATGTGAATCATACTCGTGCAGAGGAAGTAATTCATGTAGATCCGAAGGACGTTATTATCCTTGAAGGTATTTTAGTTCTGGAAGATAAACGTCTACGTGATTTAATGGATATTAAATTGTTTGTTGATACTGATTCAGATTTACGTATAATTCGACGTATTGAGCGAGATATTAAAGAACGAGGAAGAACAATTGATTCAGTAATCGATCAATATTTAACGGCAGTTCGTCCAATGCATAATTTATTCATCGAACCGACTAAGCGCTATGCTGATGTTATTATTCCAGAAGGTGGAGAAAATGAAGTAGCCATCGACTTAATGGTAACAAAAATTAAAACAATTCTTGAAACTATGTCGATTGTGTAATATGATGAGTTAGTATTGGAATTTTATAGAACTTGAAGAAAAATATATAATATTACTAATAAATTCGGTTATTAGTTAAGTGGATAAAAGTACTTCTATTGGTTACTTTTCTCTCATATGCTTAATTACTAACCGGGTTTTATTATTACACTTTAAAAAAGAAAACGATTGCATTTTCATGTATAAGGTGTATAGTATTGTTTCAAGTAAAATATTGTTAGTATTTAAGGAGTGAAATGTCTTGTCAAATGAAAAACAATATCCAATGACATTAGCAGGAAAACAAAAATTAGAAGAAGAATTAGAATATTTAATAACAGTTAAACGTAAAGAAGTAGTAGAGCGCATTAAAATTGCTCGAAGCTTTGGAGATTTATCAGAGAACTCTGAATATGATTCAGCAAAAGAAGAACAAGGTTTTGTAGAAGGACGTATTTCAGCAATTGAATCAATGCTACGAAATGCATTAATTATAGAGGAATCTGAGGGCGAAAGTGATATCGTAACTTTAGGGAAAACAATTACGTTTGTTGAACTTCCTGATGGCGATGAAGAAGAATATACAATCGTTGGTTCAGCTGAGGCAGATCCATTTGAAGGACGTATTTCAAACGATTCACCGATTGCGAGAGCATTACTTGGCCATAAGGTAGATGATATCGTAAAATTAACTACACCTGGTGGAGACATGGAAGTACGCATCGTTTCCATTAAAACAGCAAAATAGTTCTACCATCCTTTCAACTGGCTTAATATACATAGCCATTCGAATTTGGAAAACATAGAAGAGTCGACGAATTTTACTGATTTGTCGACTTTTTCATTTCGTTTAAATTTCTAACAAGAATATTAAATAATGGGGTATTTAATGGTTTTCAAATGGAATATTGATACAATAAAAGTAATGGTGTAAAGGAGGATTCAATCGTATGTCTAAAAAAGGACAGGAATCTTTAACACGCTCAAATAAGCGGCGTAAAAAGACAAAGAGCAAAATGGATCGCCTCTTAAATATATTAATTGCTGTTGTTTCAATACTCATTATTTTAAACTTAGTGATTGTTCTAAATGATGATTCTGAAAAAGAAGAAAAAACTGAGGTAGCTCAAGAAAATAAAAATAATAGTAGCGATAATATGAAAGAGAATGAAGATACTAATCAAACAGATAACAACTCTTCTGATAAGGACGATGATGGAGAGGCTCTGGAAGGGGATTCTTCCCAATCGGAGGATAATCAAGATAGTACGGAATCTGACTCTGGAAAAGCAGAAGACGATAAAGAGACAAGTGAAGCCAAATTGATCGTACAAAGTTCGAACGATCCAATAGTAGAACAAGTTATTACGAATCCAAGCTGGGATGTTACGCCAACAAAGCAAAGCGGCGAACATGTATCGGCCTATGAAGAAGGGCATATTGATTACGAGGAAAAATTAAAAACGATTCGAAATGCTGTACAATTAGATGGAAATAATATCATTTATTGGTCAGTAAAAAATAATGGTAGTGCCGATAGTTCAGTTGCCGTCGTTTCAAACAATGATAAAACAGAAAAATATCGAGTTTATATTGAATGGGTTCAAAATGAAGGTTGGAAGCCTGTGAAGGTTGAGAAACTGAAAAAATTAGAAGGTACCTATTAGTTTTTCGTTGACGTATGGCCACTTATTCTTTATCTTAGTATAAGTGTCAATTATTGGAGGGATATCGGAATGAAAATTGCCGTCATTGGTGCAATGGAAGAAGAAGTAGAATTATTAAGAAATGCACTTGCAAATACAGAAACGACAACGATTGCGAACAGCGAATATACAACAGGTACATATAATGATAAAGAAGTGGTTTTATTAAAAAGTGGAATAGGAAAAGTAAATGCAGCGATGTCGACTACTGCGTTACTATATGAGTTTAAACCGGATGTGGTCATTAACACTGGATCTGCTGGTGGATATGATCCATCATTAGAAGTTGGAGCTATTGTCATTTCAGATGAAGTACGCCATCACGATGTGGATGTAACGATTTTTAATTATGAAATGGGTCAAGTACCCCAATTACCTGCAGCTTTTAAATCCGATGAACGGTTAATGAAACTGGCTGAAGAGGCTGTTACAGAGATTGGAGAACATCAATATGCGGTAGGACTTATTTGTTCGGGTGATTCCTTTATGAACGACCCTGAGCGTGTTGAAAAGGTAAGAACATACTTTCCACAAATGAAAGCTGTAGAAATGGAAGCTGCAGCCGTTGCGCAAGTTTGTTATCAATTTGATACACCGTTTGTTGTCATTAGAGCATTATCTGATATAGCAGGGAAGGAATCGAATATTAGTTTTGATGAATTTTTACCTGTTGCAGCAAAACATTCTACGGAAATTGTCTTAAAAACGATTGATAAGTTGTAATGGTTTGTTAAATAAACGTCTTGACGCTTCAGAAATAGACAAAGTAATATAGAAATATGAATGTAATGGGAGGTTAACCAATGTTATATCTTATGGGTGGTTCTGTAGTTATCACTGCAATTTTAGGTATTTTAATTTATTTTGGTGCGAATGATTCACACGTACATCATTAATGAAAAGGCTCATTAAGGTTAAATAACAACCATTAATGAGCTTTTTTTATGGTGAGATTTTATCAGTTGTTCATTGGGAGATTCAGTTTAAATGGGTGGCATCATTTTCTGATTTTCGATTTTCCTTTTCCGCTTGATTATGTTTAAATTGTTGGTAAAGTTTAACGAGGGCTCGTTTTTCAATCCGCGAAACATAACTTCGGGAAATTTTTAATTTTTTTGCGATTTCTTTTTGAGTTAATGGATCGTTATTGTTTAGTCCATAACGATAGACGATAATTTCCAATTCTCGAGGTTCAAGGGTATTTAGGTAGGAATAGAGTTGTTCAAAACTTTCTTTTTGTTCAATTTTATCGATAGCGGGTTGTTCATCTAGTTGTAATAAGTCGCGAATTTGTAATGATTGTCCTTCTTTATCTACGCCAATTGGTTCAAACAAGGAAACATCTTTTTGAACTTTTTTTTGTGCTCTTAAATGCATTAAAATTTCATTTTCAATACAACGGGCAGCATATGTGGCTAGACGTGTTTTTTTATCAGGCGTATAACTACTCACAGCTTTCATCAGACCAATTGTACCAATGGATATATAATCGTCTAGTTGTTCGTGCTGCGGATGGAATTTCTTGACGACATGGGCGACAAGTCTCATATTTCTTTCAATTAAATCGAGACGTGCTTGTTCATCACCTGCCATGAAGCGTTCGATACATTTGGCTTCTTCTTCTTTCGTAAAAGGTCGGTGAAAAGCCTGCCCCTTTAAATACCCAAGAAATGACGGAATGTCTAGCCAAAGCTGCATTAGTGATGCAAAAATTCCACTCAATCACGTCATCCTTTCTGCCTTTTTCGACATTATATGATAAACTTTTCGAGAAAATGAAAGGTATATGGGATATAAACATAAAAAAACGATGCAATCATTTAGATTTGATGCATCGTGTTTCATTATAATTTTTTTAATGAAAAGGTACTTACCATCAAAATGGAAAGGATCGGGTAGACAAATAAGTAAAAGGGCGGATTCACTACGGGTATTAGGAAATAGGATACTGTAAGAATTGTACCTGCAGCCGTAATTGGTAAACCTACAAAATAACAGTTGGATTCAGTTATGTTAAATCGTGCCAGACGGAACGCGCCGCAAGCAATATAGAAAATCGTAATAATCATTCCTAATGTACCAAAGTCATTTAAAATGCATTCATACATTAAAAGGGCTGGTGCGACACCGAACGAAATAATGTCACCCATCGAGTCTAATTGTTTACCAAGTTCCGATTCTTGATTAAATTTCCGAGCTACCTTACCGTCATAACGGTCGAGGAAAGCAGCTATAAATATAAATAATACGCTATAACTATATGATTCATTTAATGTCGCCATAATAGAAGCGCCACCAAATGACAAATTACATAAAGTAATTAGATTAGCAGCGTGCGATTTAATTTTTTTAATCGTGGAATCCACCATATGTAGAAGAAACATGGGGAAACACTCCTTTGCGCTAATTATATTTCTATATTATACTTCGAAACAGTACAAATTGTAAGTCATTCATTTTTTCTTAAAAATTAAGAATTTATTTATAGGGGGTTTATATGAAAGAAAAAATATATCAATACTTGATTGAACTGACGAATGGAAAATACAGCTCCCTGATGTTAAAAAAACTTGTCTCATCCTCATTTAGTAAAAAGTTTATTCGTGAGTATAGTAAAGTATACGGAATAGATGTCTCTGAGGTTTCAAGAGAACTACATAGTTTTGAAAGTTTACAAGATTTTTTCACAAGACAGTTAAAAGAGGATGCCAGACCAATAAATCAACATGACAAAACGTTCATTAGTCCAGTAGATGCAAAAATTGAATCGTTCGGTGAAATAGAAGATGGTGCTGTTTTTAGTGTAAAAGGCAAGCCTTATACGTTGTTTGACTTATTAGGGAAAGAACAAATGGTTGAAAAATATAAAAAAGGAAAATATATTGTTTTTTACTTAAGTCCTGCCAATTATCATCGAATTCATAGTCCGTTAGATGGTACGGTTATTCGTCAATACTTTCTTGGAAATAAATCGTATCCAGTCAATCAATTAGGGTTAACATATGGCAAAAAGCCGATTAGCCATAATTATCGTATGATTAATGAAATTCAAATTCAAAATAATAAATACTTTACCCTTGTGAAAGTTGGCGCAATGTTTGTTAATTCCATTACTTTGACGAATGTGTCCACTTCTTGGAAAAAGGGCGAAGAAATCGGTTATTTCGGTTTTGGATCAACGGTTGTCATGTTATTTGAAGAAAATGTTGTTACTTTTACAAACAATGTACAAAAAGGACATGCCGTGAAAATGGGAGAACCGATTGCAACTATGCTATAATCGACTAATAAAGAGAACCTTTATAAATAGAGGTAATATCATCCAATACTTATAGATATTATGAAGGAGTTAAGGCTTTGTATAATTTTTTATTACCAAAAGAATTTGTCTCAAGTGTATTTGAAATTACACCAGAAAAATTAGAAGCACTCAACATTAAAGGCATTATTACAGATTTAGATAATACTTTAATTGAATGGGATCGACCAGATGCAACGGAAGAGATTGCAGCTTGGATGAAAATGATGCAAGACGCAGGAATTCGTATTATTATTGCCTCTAATAACAATGAAGAACGGGTAAAACGTTTTGCTGAACCGCTAGGAATTCCATTTATTTTCCGGGCTCGAAAACCATTAGGAGCTGCCTATTTTGCTGCTATGAAACAAATTCGCTTAAAAAGTAATGAAGTGGCAATGGTTGGGGATCAATTATTAACGGATATTATGGGTGCTAACCGTTTAAAATTATATACTTTTTTAGTCCGTCCGGTTGCAGAATCGGATGGCTTTGTTACGCGTTTTAATCGTTTCGTAGAACGTCGAGTGTTTAATACGTTAAAACGCAAAGGAATTAAAACTTGGGAGGAACAGTAATGAGTGAAATGCCAAACTGCATTGGCTGTGGAGCAATTATACAAACAGAAAATCCGAAAGAGGTAGGTTATGCACCTCCTTCTTCATTAGAAAAGGAAACCGTTATATGCCAACGTTGTTTCCGATTGAAAAATTACAATGAAATTCAACCGGTAAGTTTAACCGATGACGACTTTTTACGTATATTAAACGGCCTTGGAGAACAGCAAGGGTTAATCGTAAAAATCGTTGATATTTTTGATTTTAATGGCAGTTGGTTACCAGGCTTGCACCGATTTGTCGGAAAAAATCAAGTTTTACTTGTGGCGAATAAAGCCGATTTATTGCCAAAGTCTGTAAAACCGAAAAAAGTTATTAATTGGTTAAAACGGGAAGCAAAAGCGTTAGGATTACAACCGATTGATGTAATGCTTGTTAGTGCCCATAAAGGGTTCGGAATGGAAGAAGTAGTAGATGCTATTGAAACGTTAAGAAAAGGTCAAGACGTATTCGTAGTAGGCTGTACAAATGTAGGGAAATCTACTTTCATTAACCGTATTATTAAACAGGCAACGGGAGAAGGCAATGTCATTACAACATCCCATTTCCCTGGAACAACGCTAGATATGATTGAAATTCCGCTAGATGATGGTTCAGCCCTTTATGACACGCCGGGTATTATTAACCATCATCAAATGGCCCATCATATCGATTCAAGTGAATTGAAATATATAATGCCGAAAAAAGAAATTAAACCGAAAGTATATCAACAAAATGAAGGTCAAACTTTATTTATCGGGGCTCTTGCTCGATTTGATTTCATAAAGGGTGATCGCTCTGCTTTTACAATCTATGCAGCAAATGACCTACCAATTCATCGTACTAAGTTGGAGAAGGCAGATACTTTATATATGGAACATAAAGGGGAACTCCTTTCACCACCTTCTGAAAAATATATTGATCAATTACCAGAATTAGTTCGTCATGAATTTGCTATAAAAGAAGGGAAAACCGATGTGGTTATTTCCGGTCTTGGGTGGATTACAGTCCAACATCCGAATGTAGTTGTTGCAGCTCATGCACCAAAGGGTGTTGAAGTATTTATTCGACCATCGTTAATTTAAAAAATGAAACGTATTGCTTATGGATGGGGAGGTTGAACAAATGAAGAAATGGTTTGCTGTTATTGGGGACCCGATTGCCCATTCCAAATCACCGAATATGCACAATACTTGGTTTGAAGAAATGAATATAGATGCGACATATATACCGATTCATGTAAAAGGTGATGAGTTAGAAAAAGCGGTCGCAGCTTTAAAAACATTAGGTGTTAGTGGATGGAATATCACCATTCCCCATAAACAAACGATTATTCCGTTTTTAGATGAACTTGATCCAATAGCTGAAAAAATGGCTGCAGTGAACACGGTCGTTGTCCAAGATGGAAAGTTAAAAGGATACAATACGGATGGAGCAGGTTTTGTTCATTCCCTTGAAGAAGCGATAGGACAACAAAAACAAAGTGAAGTTCTAATCATTGGATCAGGTGGAGCAGCCCGCGGAATTGCCTTTGCGTTACAACAGTATGGATATCACAATTTAACGATTACGAATAGAACCGTTTCAAAAGCAGAAAAAATAGTGAATGAATTAGGGGAAGGACGGGCACTTTCTATAGAAGAAGCAGAAAATTCCTTGGACCGTTTTAACATTCTCATTCAATGTACTTCTGCCGGCTTAGCGAATACGGATTTTAAATTGCCGTTATCCCTTGAAAAATTACAAGAGGGAGCATTTGTGGCGGATATTGTGTATAATCCATTAATGACACCATTTTTATTGGAGGCCGAAAAAAGGAAGGCAACAATTATTAATGGTCTTGGCATGTTTGTCCATCAAGGAGCAATCGCTTTTCAACATTGGTTAGGACAATATCCAAATACAAATTTAATGATAAAAAGATTAACTGAAGAATTACAAAATGAGCAGTTAATTTAGGAGGAAATTTTATTTTATGCTTACAGGCAAACAGAAAAGATTTTTACGAGCAGAAGCACACCATTTAACACCGATATTCCAAGTAGGTAAAGGTGGCGTTAATGACCAAATGCTTCGTCAATTACGGGATGCACTAGAGGCACGTGAATTAATTAAAGTGCGTATTTTAGATAATTGTGAAGATGAAAAAAACGAAGTAGCGGAAAGCTTAGCAACTGGAACTGGTGCAGAACTTGTACAGTTAATCGGTTTAACAGTTGTTTTATATAAAGAATCTCGTAACAATAAAAAAATTGTGTTACCTAAAGAGAGTAAAAAGTAAGGTGTTATGCCTATGAAAAAAGTTGGCATCTTAGGAGGAACCTTTAATCCTCCCCATATTGGACATTTAATAATGGCGAACGAAGCCTTTGATGCCCTTCAACTTGATGAAGTCCGGTTTATGCCAAATGCCATTGCACCCCATAAACAATTTGTCGATGATGCCTCGATGGAAAATCGTCTACGTATGGTAGAGCTTGCCATCGAGCCATACGATCATTTCAAGGTTGAAAAGATTGAATTTGAGCTCGGCGGTGTATCTTATACGTATCATACAATGGTTGAATTATGTAAGAGGGAGCCAGATGTACAATTTTATTTTATCATCGGTGGCGATATGATTGATTCGTTACATACATGGTATAAAATTGACGAATTGGTAAAACTGATTCAATTTGTTGGATTGAAACGTCCTGGCACCCAATCGTCTTCTACATATGATGTGAAAATGGTGGAGGCGCCTGAATTGGATTTATCTTCAACGTTAATAAGAAAGCGTATTAAAACAGGTGGTACATTAAAATTTTTACTACCTGATAGCGTTGAAGCTTATATTCGAAAGGAAGGTCTATATGGAGCGCAGTGATTATTTATCGGCAATTAAAACACGTATGCCTGAAAAAAGATATATTCATACTATTGGTGTAATGGAAACAGCCATTTTCTTAGCAGAAAAGTACGGTGAAGATGTAAAATCAGCTGAAGTTGCTGCCATTTTACATGACATCGCGAAGTATGCTGATGAAGAATGGATGAATCAAATAGTAAAAGAAAAATGTCTTGATGAACGGTTATTAGGCTGGGGTTCAGAAATTTTACATGGACCTGTTGGGGCATGGATTGCTCAAACTGAATTTAATATTACAAACGAAGATATTTTAAATGCCATCCGTTTCCATACAACAGGTCGGGCAAATATGTCCAAATTAGAAAAAATTATTTACATTGCTGATATGATTGAACCAAATCGGAAATTTGATCGAGTAGATGAATTAAGGCAAATGGCAAATGCTGACTTGGATGAAGCAATGAAAGCATGTATTTGCCATACGATTTCATTTTTAGTCCATACCGAGCAAGCAATTTTTCCGGTTTCAATAGAGTGCTATAATGATGTAATTTCAAAAAATGCATAGAGCGTTTATAAAGAGAGGAAAAGTGGAGAATGACAGAATCTTTATTACAAATTGTATATAAAGCATTAGATGATAAAAGAGCAGAGGATATTGTTGTATTAAATATGCAAAATATTTCTTTGTTAGCTGATTACTTTTTAATTTGTAACGGTAATTCAGATCGACAAGCACAAGCTATTGCACGAGAAGTTCAAGAAAAGGCCCAAGAAAATGGTTATGAAATTAAACGTATCGAAGGGTTTGACTCTGCCCGTTGGATTTTAGTGGACCTTGGGGATGTTGTAGTGCATATTTTCCATAAAGATGAACGAGCATTTTATAATTTAGAACGATTATGGGGAGATGCTCCTCAATTAGATATGCCGGCTGCTGAGTGATGACGAACAGTTATAGTCGTTTTGCATCCGTTTATAATCAGCTAATGGAAGACATTCCCTATGATCAATATGTTCATTGGATACAAACCTTTGCTCCAAGCGATAAATATCCAAAGTTGTTGGATATCGCTTGTGGAACAGGGACACTCTCCTTACTATTTCATCAAGCAGGGTATAAGGTCAGTGGAATTGATTTGTCAGAAGAGATGTTATCGGTTGCCCAAGAACGGTTTGATTCTGAAGGGGTAGATATCCCGTTATTTGCGATGTCAATGGATGAACTAGATGGTTTTTCTGAACTGGATGTCGTAACGATTCCGATTGATTCCATTAATTATTTAGTGGAACAAGATGCTTGTTTAGAAACGTTCAAACGAATTTATACACAACTTCGGGATGGTGGACAATTATTTTTTGATGTTCACTCCCTTTATAAAATGGATTTTATTTTTATGGAAAGTCCTTTTACGTATGATGATGGAGAAATTATGTATCTTTGGTATACCGAACAAGGTGAGTTTGACCATTCTGTATATCATCAAATGACGTTTTTCGTGAAAGATGAGAACAGTGGTTTATATGAGCGCTTCGATGAGGAACATTTCCAACGAACTTATCCATGGGAAATGTATGTTAAATGGTTAAAAGAAGTCGGCTTTTCGGAAGTTTCAGTTACAGCTGATTGGTCACAACAAAGTCCTTCAGAGGAAAGTGAACGAATTTTTATACGTGCAATGAAATAAAGAAAACATCTTTTCAACAGAAGGTAATTTATGTATATTATTGTTATACTCCATATGATTACCTTCTGGAGAAGAGGTGTTTTTTATATTCCAGAAAGTATTAAAGAAATATGGAAAGACAATGCTGTTCCCCGGTATTGTCGTTATCGTTCTCCTTTATTTATTCCTTCAACAAGAAGATTCTACGAAAGAATCCTATACGATTTCAACGATTCCACAAGAACAAACTGAACAATTCAATAGTAATGAGCAACAACAAATAAAAGATAAGGCAAAAGAGAAAGAAATTACTGAAGAAGAACTTAAAACAGAAAAGATTTTAGTAGATGTAAAAGGTGCTGTAAAATATCCAGGTGTCTATGAACTTACGATGGAAAATCGGGTTATTGATGCAATTGAGCTAGCGGGTGGCTACACAGAAGAGGCGGAAACGAAGGCAATTAACCATGCCCAAAAGCTACAAGATGAAATGGTCATCTTTGTTCCTAAAATAGGTGAAGTTATAGAAAATAGTTTGTCAGGCGGGATTGCAACAAGTGTCCCACCCCAAAATAGTGGGAACACAAATGATAAAGTGAATATTAATAATGCGGATGAAGCTACATTAACGACCCTTCCAGGCATAGGACCGTCCAAAGCCCAGGCGATTATTAGTTATCGAGAAGAAAATGGTCCCTTTGAATCGATTGATGAATTAAAAAATGTCTCTGGTATTGGAGATAAAACGTTCGAAAAGTTAATGGATTTAATTGATATAAAATAAACATTTCAACATTTATGACATTGCACAAACGAGTGTGAACATCTAAACTAAAGTAAGATAGTTTGGAGGTAATCATATGGAGCGAATTACTTGGGATCAATTTTTTATGGCACAAAGCCATTTGTTAGCCCTTAGAAGTACATGTAGTAGATTAGCGGTTGGGGCAACGATTGTAAGGGAGAAAAGAATTATTGCAGGCGGTTATAATGGTTCAATCTCAGGCGATGAACATTGTATAGAGAAAGGGTGTTACGTCGTGGACAACCATTGTGTTCGGACAATCCATGCCGAAACAAACGCATTATTGCAGTGCGCAAAATATGGAACACCAACGAACGGTGCAGATATTTATGTAACCCATTTTCCTTGTTTACCGTGCTCAAAAACAATCATTCAAGCAGGTATAAAAAATGTATACTACGCTAAGGATTATAAAAATAATGAATATGCGTTAGAGTTATTTGAAAAAGCCAATGTAAATGTTGCACACATTCCTTTTGATGAAGCAAAAATAGACTTTTTACAAAAAAGCAAATTACAATTAGCAGTTGACATGCTACATAAATTGAGGGATTTAGGTGCTTCAGAAGAGGAAATAAAGCCTTTTGAAGAGAAGGTGAAAGAATTATTTGATGTCGTTCAAGCATAACTGGATTTTCTATGCCTTATCGGTTCTCGTTGCTACCCTTGCAGCTTTCGAATCGGTAAGGCTTTTATTTATTTTATTACTCATAAGTGGTTTTCTAACTTATAAAAAAATAGCAATAGGACATGTAGTGGGAGTTCTAATTGTCGGAACTATTTCTTATTTTTCCTTTATTCATGAGATAAAACCTTTAAATGAACCACTTCAACTTCCTGAAGTTTTAACATGGACCGATGAATATACGATAAAAGGGAATGTATTGCGCGGTTTTATGAAAGATCGCAAAGGTAGAACTATTTATGTAAAGTATGAAATAAAATCAGAAAACGAAAAAATAAATTTCCAACAAACCCCATTAGTCGGTATGGAATTTAGAGTGGATGGCAAGTTAGTAGAACCTTCAAAGCCTAATCATGATTATGCCTTCGATATGAAACGTTATTTAAAAAGTAAAGGAGCTATGGGTATAGTTGAAATATCGGAATGGCAGTTTATAGGCATACAAGATTCCATCTCACGTAAAATTAGTTTACAACGATTTCACTTAAAACAACATATTGAAGAAACTTTTCCCCACTCTTTAGTTGGAGAAGCTCAAGCCCTTTTAATTGGTTTACAAGAAAATGTCGATGAAGAGACGTCAAGGGCATACCAAACACTCGGTATTACCCATCTGTTTGCCATTTCTGGTCTCCATATTGCCATTGTATCCTTCATTTTCTTTCAAGGGTTATTGCGTTTAAAGGTGAGGAGGGAGCTTGCTACAATTGTATTAATGATTGTTTTACCAATCTATGGGATTCTTGCCGGCGGAGCGCCTTCAGTTTGGCGTGCTATCACTATTGTTGAAATAATGATGATAAGTCGAATAAAGGGCAATAAATTATCGGTAGACGATTGCTTGGCAATTAGTTTTATTTTATTTGTATGGCTCGAACCTTGGGTCATATATCAAGTAGGGTTCCAATTATCCTATTTAGCTACGGCTAGTTTAATTTATTCTGGCCCTTTGATTAACCGGTTTTCTTCATGGATTATTCAATCTTTTTTCATTACTTTTGTTTGTCAATTACTTGTTTATCCTCTATTGCTTTTCCATTTTTATGAAATAAGCTTATCTTCCTTTATTGTGAATATATTTTTTGTTCCTTTATTTTCATTTATTATTTTACCGATTAATATCGTGCTTCTCTTCGTTTCTTATTTTCCGTTCAATCTATTATCCTTTTTATTGCATGGTTATGAGCCGGTTCGGCTATTTCTTACAACAATCATTGATTTTTTACAATCCATTCCACACCAAATGTGGAATCCAGGTAAACCAACGATAATTCTCATATTAGTAGCTTTTATTAGTGTGTTTATCGTTTTTTATTTATTAGATTGCCAAAGAAATTGGTCCATAATCCTGATTGTTTTATTTATTCCTGCATTGATAATTCATTTTAGTGGGAAGCTATCAAATGAATTAAAAATATCCTTTATAAATGTAGGACAAGGGGATTGTGTCGTCATCGAATTACCATATAGAAAACAAGTATATATGATAGATACAGGTGGTTTATTACGATTTGAACAAGAACAATGGAAAAAAAGTAATCGTTCTTATGAAATCGGAAGGGATGTTGTAGTCCCTTATTTAAAAGGAAAAGGTATCACGAAGATTGATAAATTAATTTTAACCCATGCTGATAGTGATCATGTTGAAGGAGCAGAAGAAGTTTTACAAGAGATCGAAGTAAAGGAGATACATATTACTCCAAGTTCGTATAAAGAAAAGGTAATGAACGAGCTCCTAATGGAAGCGGAGAGTAGAAAGATTCCTATCATCGAACAAATATCAAATCGATCTTGGAAAGTGGATGATATAACCTTTACTTACTTATGGCCGAAAGAAACAACTTACGAAGGAAATAATGATTCACTAGTTCTATATATGTCAATGAATCAGTTTGATGCTTTATTTACAGGTGATTTGGAGAAAGAAGGAGAACAGATAATTGTAAAGGAATATCCCGATTTATCTAAAATTGATGTTTTAAAAGCGGGACATCACGGTAGTAAAACATCAAGTAGCGAAGAGTTTATTGGAATACTACAGCCAAGCTTAACGATATTTAGTGCTGGGGAAAATAATCGTTATGGACATCCGCACCAAGAAGTAGTGGAGCGGTTTGATGCATATGATTTAACTACACTTACGACAAGTGAAGTGGGGACAATTGAAGTGACAATTTCTGATTCCAATATGGAAATCGTCACGTCAAATAAAGAAAAAAGGGAAATCTCAAAATAGAGATCTCCCTTTTTTCTTTCAGCGATTATGCTGCTACATCAATAATTGTTGCAATAATAAACATAAGTGCAAAGAATACGAAAGAAACACCAAATCCAACGCCAGCATCAATAGCTTGATTTCGCATTGAAGCGCCGTTTTTGCCTTCAAAAGGATTGTGTGTTACAACGTTCTCATCATGTGATGACATACCTATCCCTCCTACTCAAACTCAATTATAAGTGAAGATAATACAAAAATCTATATCGAATAAAACCTTTTCTCTTTAATAACCTTTCATTGTTTGCCACATTTTATACATAGATGCTAGAAAATAAAAAACGTGTATACTTATTAGTAGGTAAAGTATTAGGAGGATTTCAATATGTTTACGAAAATTTGGAAAGAAATGCAAAATGGGCAAATCGCTCCTATTTATTGTATTTTCGGAGAAGAAACTTATTTCGTTGATGAAACAATGAAGAGATTGAAAAAATCTTTAAATAAAAATGAAGAGGCGGAGATCATCACATTTGATTTAGAAGAATCGCCTGTTGATTTAGTGATTGATGAAGCAGATACATTCCCATTTTTTTCAGAAAAAAAATTAGTGATTGCGAAAAACGCATCTTTTTTAAAAGCATCGGAAAAAGGGAAAGAAAAAATAGAACATGATTTAAAAAGGTTGGAAAATTGGTTAGCCCATCCATCGGATTTTTGTATCACAGTTTTTATTGCACCGTATGAAAAGCTAGACGAACGTAAAAAAATTACAAAAGCTATGAAAGAAAAAAGTATTATGCTACATGCCGAAACACCGAAAGAAAATGATCTGGCTGTCTGGGTTCGGAATGAAGTTAAAGCATTTGAAAAAAGTATTACTGATGAAGCGGTGGATAAGTTAATTGAAATGGTTGGAGCAAATATGCTGCAATTGCAAATTGAAATTGAAAAAATATCGTTGTATTTAGGTGAAGAACAGCAAATATCCGTTCATCTAGTAGAAGAACTTGTTGCAAAAACGTTGGAGCATGATGCATTTAAAATGTTAAATGCCTATTTGTCTCATAATAGTGCAGAAGCCCTGCATATTTACCATGATTTACTGCGTCAAAAGGAAGAACCGATTAAACTTGTCGGGCTTCTTGCGTCAAATATTCGTACAATGAATAATGTTTATTATTTACAGAAAAAAGGATATCATCCAAATCAAATTTCAAAGCAGCTGAAAATTCACCCTTATCGGGTAAAGCTAATATTGGAAAATCGGGATCGGCCAAGTGAAGAAAGGCTACTCAAAGCATTAAATAAATTAGCTGAAATTGATTTACAATTGAAATCCATCAGTGGGAATCGTGAGAGGTATTTGGAAATGTTTTTACTAAGAGCGCTATAAACCATATGGAGCATTTTCCAATTTATAATTAGTTATCCATTTAACTCCATTTACAAAATCTGTTATATTTAATCTATTAAGTTTCAATTTAACCAAAAAATATAAACGTTATATTGAAAGGAATAGACATGGACTATCAATTTAGATTTTGGCATTCACTATTCAATCCTAGTAAATTAGCCTTTGCGTTAGATAACGCAGATCAAGGTTATCTAATAAAAGGGTATCGTATTAAATTTTTTATATTGTTTTTCTTCATGATCATGTTTTACATAGTAAGAGACCTTTGGGGGATGGGGACGGAAGGTCTAACCTATTTTTCCGTTTCAAATATGTATGAAGAATTTGTGGTAAGTCGATATTTGTCTACATTAGGAGCAGCGATTGAGGGAATGTTATTTTTCCTTTTTCATTATTATATTATTTCCTTTTGTTTATATGTATTAACAGACTTACCATTTCGTTCAATATCAAAGATTCAATTATTCGTTATTGCTAGTATTTTAATAGAGAAAGTGATTCTATTTATAGTATTTGTTATGGTGGGGTATACGACACCTTTATCCTTTTTATCCTTAGGGCCTATTACATCCTATTTAGTGAATGATAGTTTTGTTATATATTTTTTAAATCAAATAACGGTTGCAACCGTTGCAACCGTTGTGATTCAATACGTATTTCTTTCTAAATGGGAAGAGGAAAGCAAAGGGATATTATTAACGAAAATTATGATTGTTCAACTTTTCTTCGCCCTTATTACTGCAGCTATTAGTGTAATACCGATAAAAGACTATCTATTAAAGGTGGTAGGTCTATAATGCGGAAGGTGAAAATTTGGTGGATCATTGGTTATGGACTTTTTTTGTCCTTTCTCATTTTGAATATTCGACTTGTATTTAGTGAAGATAGTCAGATAAGTCGATCCTATTATATTTCTGAATATGAGCGTGCCACTTCAAATACAGAAAGGGCGTATATAGAAAAAGATGCTCTTATTGTTCCGAAAGAAGAAATTCATATTACAGCAAATGCAGAAGCTTTATCCCAAATATCCGTCCAACCTGGCCAAAAAATTTTAATGGATGAAGAAATAGCCGCTTATAAAACAGAAGAAGCAGCCAAGGAACGAAAAAAAATGGAGGCCGAAAGAATGGCCTATGAGAGGGAGTTAATGACTTTAGAAGAGATTGTTGCTAAATTAGAAGTTGAAGAGTTTTTAGATGAGCCTACTTCAAATTTTGATACCGAAGAAATCGGTGATGAGTTCACTTTTACTATTGAAACGCAAATCTTGAAAGAATCACCTATCGAAGCAATTGCAATCGTAGAAAGTCGTATTGCTGAAGTTCAAAGAAACATTGATATCATTGATGAACAAATGAACGAACTAACTGTATCTAATGTGTTATCTAGTCCTGTTGATGGGATGATAGGTGATGTGATTGAGGAAAATGGTTCGGTTACGTTTATACTCTATCCTAATGATAAAAATCTATTAACCTATCTTTCAGAAAAGGAATGGCAACAAATAAACGAAAACCAAAATGTAGAATTAGATCCGTTACTTGTTGGAGAGAACATTGGGCAAGCTGGAGGAGCAGAAGAACTGGAATTAGCAGCAGAAGGGGAAAAAGAATTACTAGGTGTTATAGTAGAAAAACAAAATATCCCTGCTATTAAATCGATCTGGTATAAAGAAATGGAGAAGGTCGTAAAGCTTCCGCAACCAACTGCCTATGAATTACGGATTGATCTAGATGAACAAATTATTAATAAGCCGATTGCGAGTTTGACAAAGGCTAAAATTATTATTGACGAAGCATTAAATGCTCATCGATTGAAGAAAGAATGGGTGCATACGGACAACACGTCAAACTCAAGTATTGGTGAATTTGTTTATATATTGGATGAAGAGGGGAAAATTAATCTGTCACCTGTGCATTTAGAGTTTCATGATCATGGAACGACCGTTTTTACAAGTTCTATTGAAGATGGTACAGTCATTTTAAATGATAAGGAAAGAAAATTATATAGCCGAAGTTTTTTCCCTTTTCCAACTGAATGGCCGGATAAAGAACTGTTATCAACGTTTACTTGGGAAGATTACTTCAAATACTTATTCTTATATTAATAAACGAACTATCCAGGACTTGGGTCTTTTGGATAGTTTTTTTGTGCAATGAAAAAGAGATTTTCCTCACATCATATAAAGAAATGATAGGGAAAACCTCTTAATAGTTCATCAATTAGTTAGCTTTTTTAGCTAAACGTGATTTTTTACGAGCTGCAGCGTTTTTATGGATAAGACCTTTAGAAGCAGCTGTATCAAGAGCTTTGTTAGCAGCTACTAGTAATTCTTTAGCGTTTTCAGCATTGTTAGCTAATGCTAATTCAGCTTTTTTAATTGTAGTACGCATTGCAGATTTTGCTTGAGAGTTAGCAATGTTTGCTTTTTCAGCAGTTTTAACTCGTTTAATCGCAGATTTAATGTTTGGCATATCTTTCACCTCCTAAATAAGGTACGAGATGAGTCATCTTCTCACTGTTTTCATTTGTCAATACAACAAAAATCATTCTACCAAACGACGCGTATAATTGCAATAGATAAATGCAAAGAATATTTACTTGACAGTTTGTCCAACATAGAAAATGAGGTGATAAAAATGATAGAAGTAAATTGGAGTAGAACGGACTTAATTGATGAATCCCAAGAAGTAGTTGAGCATCAGACGAAAAACCAAAAGGAAAAAATAGCCCATTCTAGCGGTGTTTCGATAGATGAGTTTAATGAAGGACGTGTAAAAGTTACAAAAGTTTTAGTAGATAAAAATGGGGAAGAACAAATCGGAAAAAAAGAAGGGAAATATATTACACTCTCCGTTCCGACTTTGACGGTAGATGATAATAATGGGTTTGAACAACTAGAAAAAGCATTTACCAAATATCTCGACGACATCCATAAAGATATAAAATTAACGAAAGATAGTAAAGTTCTTGTAATCGGTTTAGGAAACAAAACGATCACACCAGACGCCGTTGGACCTTTTGCAATTGATGCGATGCAAAATGAGCAGTCTGAAAACCCGAGTGATCATTTTATTATGTATGCGCCGGGAGTAACAGGACAAACAGGCTTTGAAACGAGTGATTTCATCCTTGCGTTAACGGAGAAAATTAAACCTTCTTTAGTTTTAGTAATCGATGCTTTAGCAACAAGGGGAAGTTCCCGATTATGTAAAACAATTCAAATTACAAATACCGGAATTCACCCTGGTTCTGGTGTAGGGAATCAGCGTACAGAAGTATCGAAGGAAGTAATGGGTGTACCTGTTACAGCAATCGGTGTTCCGACAGTCGTTGATGCGACAGTGATTATTGCAGATGCCATCGATAGTGTATTTCGTTCTATCGCTGCGAAAATAGAAGAAAGGGGAAAACCATCTGGAAAATTATCTGTTACTTCATGGACACCGGAATCCAACGATAGAGTCGATTTAAATCTTATTAAACCGATATTTGGTGAATGGTCGACATGGTCAACAAATGATCGACTACAACTTTTTGAGGAAGCATTCGCATCCCATCCTGAGAGACTAATTGTAACGCCAAAGGAAGTAGATGTTTGGATTACGAAATATTCGATTTTAATTAGTAAATGTCTCTTTAATTGGATGGAACATAAAATCAAATAGTTCTAAAATGACCTCTCCCTCCATATCGTAGTGGAAGGAGAGGATGTCATGTTAAAAAGATTAAAAGTACTATCAATTTTTCTAGTCTTCTTTTTTATGTTGCCAATTATTACAGGACTATTGCCTTTTCCCAACAATGAAAAATACGAGCCTTCTTTAGCTGAAGAAAAGAAAGTAGTCTATGCGTCAACGGAAGTTAACTCATCGGAAGTAAGTTCTGAAGGAGTAACAGCAACAGAAGTAACTGCTACAGATGTGTCAATGCCAGTCGATCCTTTTGATGTATTGTTTGTGTTTACGCATTCTCACGAAACATATAAGCCGTTTGTTGAAAATGAAAGAGGAACCGTCGCCGTTTATGATGACAAAAGTAATTTATTTTCCATGTCAAAGGTGATGGAAGATTATTTTAAATTAAACGGTTTAAATGCTAAAACCCTTGATGTAGACGTGATGTCGGTCATGAAGAAAAATGGTTCAGCATTTTCTTCCGCATATGATACTGTACGACCTTACATTAGTAAGGAACTAGAAAAAACACAGTATGACCTTATTTTAGATGTACATCGGGATGCAACTGCCCATGACAAATCGACGATAACCCATAATAAGGTTGGATATGCAAAGATCGCCTTTGTAATCGGTGCTGAAAATCCAAATTATAAAACGAATTTATCTTATGCCAACACTTTAAGTCAGACGATGAATCAAATTGTTCCAAATATTTCAAGAGGAACGATAAAAAAATCTGGTGCAGGAGTGGATGGCGTGTACAACCAAGATTTAGCAGAAAATCTTTTATTAATTGAAATTGGTGGAATTGATAATACGGAAGATGAAGTCTATCGCACTGTTGCTGTTCTTGCTCAAGCCATTGCTAAATCGTATGTAAAACAAGAAGAAAGTGCCTAGTTTGTCAATTGTGCAGACGGATAATTACGTTTTTTCTCACTACATGATTGCTAAAGGTGTTGTGTCACTGCTATAATTCAAGTTAGTTTAGCCTTTTTTCGAAGGAATTGTAAATAGAGGTAATTCAAAGCGGGTTACCAATTTTTCAGTATGAATCCGTACTGATAAAGGTTAAAGCCTCCAGCGTTTATCTAAGATTCGATACAGGTACCTTTTCGGTACAAAGTGAATCTTTGACCATTCTGCATTTAACGGCAGAATATACGCGGGAGGCGTATTTGATTAGGAGTGAACACGACATGAATCGAGAAGAACGTTTAAAACGACAAGAAAACATACGGAATTTTTCTATCATTGCCCATATCGATCACGGTAAATCTACATTAGCAGACCGAATTTTAGAAAAAACAAAAGCATTAACTGCCCGTGAAATGAAGGCACAGCTATTGGACTCGATGGATTTAGAACGTGAAAGAGGTATTACGATCAAATTAAATGCAGTCCAATTAAAATATTTAGCGAAGAATGGAGAAACGTATACATTCCATCTTATTGATACGCCAGGACACGTCGATTTTACCTATGAAGTTTCCCGTAGTCTTGCTGCGTGTGAAGGAGCTATACTAGTTGTCGATGCTGCACAAGGTATTGAAGCTCAAACGTTAGCAAACGTTTATTTAGCTTTAGATAATGACTTAGAGATTCTCCCAGTTATTAATAAAATTGATTTACCTGCAGCAGATCCTGAGCGTGTACGAGGAGAAGTTGAGGATGTAATTGGACTTGATGCATCCGAGGCTGTGTTGGCATCTGCAAAAGCGGGAATTGGGATTGATGATTTACTAGAGCAAATCGTGGAAAAAGTTCCTGCACCTACAGGAGATCCGGATGCTCCATTACAAGCTTTAATCTTTGACTCTTTATACGATGCATACAAAGGCGTAGTGACCTCCATTCGAATTGTTAATGGCACAGTTAAACCAGGAGATAAAATCCGTATGATGGCTACAGGAGCTGAATTTGAAGTTGTTGAAGTAGGTGTACATACTCCGAAGATTACGCCAGTAGCTGAATTAACAGTTGGTGATGTAGGTTATTTAACAGCTTCGATTAAATCGGTAGGAGATACAAGAGTAGGGGATACAATTACTTCTGTGACGAATCCAGCTAGTGAACCGCTGCCAGGGTATCGTAAATTAAATCCGATGGTATATTGTGGTCTATATCCGATTGATACTGCGAAATATAATGATTTACGTGAGGCCCTTGAAAAATTAGAGTTAAATGACTCGGCATTACAATTTGAACCAGAAACTTCTCAAGCTTTAGGTTTTGGTTTCCGTTGTGGTTTTTTAGGACTATTGCATATGGAAATTGTGCAAGAAAGATTAGAACGAGAATTTAATATTGATTTAATTACAACAGCTCCTTCTGTTATTTATGATGTTACTTTAACGGATGGAAGTTCTGTAAAAGTGGACAACCCTTCGATGATGCCGGATCCACAAAAAATTGACCATGTGGAAGAACCATATGTTAAGGCGACGATTATGGTGCCAAATGATTATGTAGGGGCAGTAATGGAATTATGTCAAATGAAGCGCGGTACGTTTATTGGGATGGACTATCTTGATACTACCCGTGTAAGTATCCAATATGAAATTCCATTATCCGAAATTGTGTATGACTTCTTTGATTATTTAAAATCAAATACAAAAGGTTATGCGTCCTTTGACTATGAGCTGATTGGATATAAACCTTCGAAGTTAGTAAAAATGGATATTCTACTAAATGGTGAGCAAGTGGATGCACTAAGTTTCATCGTACATCGGGACTTTGCCTATGAGCGCGGAAAAGTGATTGTTGAAAAATTAAAAGAATTAATTCCTCGTCAACAATTTGAAGTACCTGTACAAGCTGCCATTGGTCAAAAAATTATTGCCCGTTCTACTATTAAAGCGATGCGGAAAAACGTTCTTGCAAAATGTTATGGTGGAGATATTTCACGTAAACGTAAACTTCTTGATAAACAAAAAGAAGGTAAAAAACGTATGAAGCAAGTTGGTTCTGTAGAAGTGCCTCAAGAAGCGTTTATGGCTGTATTGAAAATGGATGACAATAATAAAAAATAATCATCTAACGTTTCAAAAGGTTGTGTTTTAACGTTATTGAAATATGAGCGGTGGGGATTACTACTGTTTATAATTACAACAGCATCTGCTTTTGCCATCAATGAATGAAAGGACATAGCGGTCTTCTATTATTGAAGATTTGCTATGTCTTTTATTTGATGTTACTTGTTAAAGTGTAAAGGATATTTGATTATTTACCCGTTTTATTATGAATGATCCATTCGGTTAGTTGATATGCGTGGATTAAAGAAAAGGCTATGATTTTAGAGTCCTCCCTCGAAAGTTCTAAACCATTCATAACATAATTATTACCATTGAAATAGACAGCAATCATCTTTTCTAATCTTTCAGCAACATCAATAACTTTCAATCATTAATCTCTCCTTGTCGATAGTTTTCAGCTTCGGGTCAATTGAATTGAAAGATCTATTAATACGATGTATTGCTAAACATTATAATTTAAAGGATTTATTAGATGAAAACTCTCTCTTAATCTACTTTTTCTGAAAAAAATTAGTTCGGTATAATTTAAAGCATTTCGTAGGATGAAATGGCATTATTTAGACCAATTTACGCTATTAAATATATTATTTGGAAAAACAGTAATTGAACTAGTGCAATAGTCGATAATAAAATTGGAAGGTAAGAAAAAATATTGGATACAAAATAGATAGAATTGTATACAGAAAAGTCTTACTAATATAGGTTTTTAGCAGGTTAAGCTTTCTTTTTGGAAGTTGACCTGTTTTTTATTGCAACATATAAAGAATAACGTGAAATGGACTGAAAAAAATCGTTTCATTTTTGCTCTTTATGAAATAAATTCGCTATAGTACAATTTGTCTATAAAAACCAAGCTTAGAACTAAACTTTGCTAAAAGTTGATATTTACATGATTTGATTTTCTTCATTTGATAAAACAGCGAAGGAGATGTAGTAAAGATGAGTAATATGGGGCAAGTAGAAATTCCAGAATGGTTTGAATTAGATGGCTTAGAAGTGTTGAACACAATTATAAATGATCAGCAGCTAAATGGTATTTTATTAGCCGGTGATAATTTGGAGCAAGCCCGTCCGTACAATCCTGTCGTCAGAATATACTTAATTAACTTACAACAAGAAAAATATGAGATTGTAAGGGAAGTCGGTGCAGTTACTTTTAAGTCTAAAGAAGAGGTAACTGACTTCGCATCAAATATAACATCTTATTCATTAATCGATTTATTTTATAATCTACATAATAAACAAATTGAAGTTACAATATAATTTTCATGGACCTGTTTTTACGGGTCCTTTTTTTATTAAATTAAAATGTTTTTGAACTGTAAAATTGAAATTTTATATTGAAAGGGTACAATAGAGAGAAATGGATATTTTTCATTAGAAAGAAGGGATTTTAATGGCGCGAGGTGTCTACATACATATTCCTTTCTGTCATCAAATTTGTAATTACTGTGATTTCAACAAAGTATTTTTTAAAAATCAACCAGTTGATGAATATATAGAAGCTGTTGGAAAAGAAATTGAAATGGCTGTCCGCAAATCACCGGAACAATTTCAAGAAATTGAAACGGTCTACCTTGGCGGTGGAACGCCTACCGCATTATCAGCAAAACAAATTACTAGGCTATTACATCATATCAATTCTATACTCCCGACGAATCAACTAATCGAATTTAGTTCCGAAGCAAATCCTGATGAATTAACAGAGGATAAGCTGGAAGCATTAATAAACGGTGGAGTAAATCGATTAAGTATGGGCGTACAATCCTTTGATCAACAACTATTGAAAAAATTAGGACGTACCCATACGAATGAGCATGTATATGAAACGATTGAACTGGCAAAGAAGATTGGTTTCGATAATATGAGTATTGATTTAATGTATGGTTTACCAGGTCAGACGATGGAACAATGGGAAGATACTTTAATGAAGGCATTGGAATTGGATCTTCCTCACTATTCAGCCTATTCTTTAATTGTTGAACCAAAAACGATTTTTTATATCCAGTATGCAAAAGGGAAATTAAGCTTACCTACTGAAGATTCGGAAGCAGATATGTATGAATTATTAATGAAGAAGATGGCTGAAAAACAAAAGGAACAATATGAAATAAGCAATTTTGCTATGGATGGCCATATTTCAACACATAATAAAATTTATTGGGATAATGATGAGTATGCTGGTTTCGGAGCTGGAGCCCATGGTTATTTGCGAGGAATCCGTTATTCGAATTATGCCCCAATAAAGAAATATATTGAAACAATCCAAAATAATGAACAACCGCTCCTCCGGGAACATAAAGTATCTTTTGAAGAAAAATGTGAAGAGCAAATGTTTTTAGGATTACGAAAAAATGAGGGTGTTTCCTTTGAACAATTTGAGAAAAAATTCGGTGTATCGATGAAGAAACTTTATGGGAACACAATTGAACAACTAAAAATCGAAGACTTATTGCTCGAAGATGAAAAAGGTGTGAAGTTAAGCCATAAAGGTCGTTTTGTCGGCAATGAAGTTTTTCAACGTTTTTTATTGGAAGATTAAAGCGATTCCGTTGACATCATTTGAGAGATTTGATAATTTAAATATAGTATTAGCACTCTAAGTTAATGAGTGCTAACAGAGGTGATGACTATGTTAACAAATCGACAATTACAAATTTTGCAAGTAATCGTTGATGATTTTGTTAATTCAGCTCAACCAGTAGGGTCACGCCAAATTTCGAAGAAAGAATGGATCACTTATAGCCCTGCAACTATCCGAAATGAGATGGCTGATTTAGAGGAATTAGGGTTTTTAGAAAAAACACATACTTCTTCTGGACGTGTACCTTCTGAAAAAGGGTATCGATATTATGTGGACCATTTGTTACAGCCTATTTCAATGTCTGAAAGAGAAATTGGGTTAGTTCAATCTATTTTTAAAAATCAAATTGTAGAGATGGAACAAGTAATTCGTGAATCTGCCAATATATTGTCTGATTTAACATCCTATACAACGATTTTACTTGGACCAAATGTAAGCAAACATCGTGTGAAACGATTCCAAATTGTTCCTTTAACTGAGCAAACAGCTGTTGCGATTATTGTGACAGATAATGGACACGTGGAAAATCGCACCATTACTCTCCCTCAAGGATTTATTCCTGTAGATATAGAAAAAACAGTTAACATTTTAAACGAACGTTTAGTGGGTGTTTCATTGCTCGAACTGCAAAGTCGACTTGAATTAGAAACCTTTGAAGTACTAAGGCAGCATGTAAAAACAGCAGATTCTATTATCCAATCTTTAAAAAATGTTGCTTTCGCGCAAAATGAAGGGAAAATTTATTTTGGCGGAAAAACAAATATGTTAAATCAACCCGAGTTTCACGATTTAAATAAAGTTCGCGCCTTAATGGAGATGATGGAAAAAGAGAGTCAAGTGATCTCCCTATTCCATCCTGGTGACAGAGGAATCCATATTCGAATTGGTTCTGAAAATAATCATTTGGCGATGGATGATCTAAGTGTTATTACAGCCACATATTCCGTTGGCAAAGAGCAAGAAGGTTCCATTGCGATTATTGGACCAACACGTATGGATTATCAACGTGCTGTTTCTTTATTAGATGTGATGCGAAGTGGACTTTCTCGTGTGCTCTCAAATAAATCGACTAATGGGTTATAAGGAGGATTCATTGTGTCTGAAACGACAGAAAACAAACAACAAGAAGTAACAGAACAAACAAATGAAGAAGTAACGAATAACACGGAAAATGAGCAAAACGAGGAACAAACGGAACTAACCGTTGAAGAGCAATTAAATTTAAAAATTGCGGAATTGGAAACGAAACTTCAAGAAGAAGAAAATCGTTTCTTACGTTTACGTGCGGATTTTGATAATATGCGTCGCCGTAATCAACTTGATAGAGAAGCTTCTGAAAAATATCGAGCTCAAAAATTACTGACTGACTTATTACCGGTTCTAGATAATCTTGAACGGGCGTTACAAGTGGAAGTGAGCTCCGATGATGCAGTTTCTTTATATAAAGGCATTGAAATGGTCTATAAAACATTTATCGAAGCTGCAAAACAGGAAGGATTAGAAGTCATCCCTGCTGAAGGGGAAGCTTTCGATCCAACTGTACATCAAGCAGTCATGCAAGAAAATGATTCTGAAAAAGAATCTGGCATTGTTATACGCGAACTTCAAAAAGGATATAAATTAAAAGATCGTGTATTAAGACCATCAATGGTTTCAGTAAATGAATAATAAACGTATTTAATTTAGAAAGAGCACAAATGGTGTTTTAAATAATAGGAGGTAAAATTTAATATGAGCAAAATTATTGGTATTGACTTAGGGACAACAAACTCTTGTGTAGCAGTATTAGAAGGTGGGGAACCAAAGGTAATTCCAAATCCAGAAGGTAACCGTACAACTCCTTCTGCTGTTTCATTTAAAAATGGTGAACGTCAAGTTGGGGAAGTGGCAAAACGCCAATCAATTACAAACCCTAACACAATTTTGTCTATTAAATCAAAAATGGGTACTTCTGAAAAAGTAACAATTGAAGATAAAGAATATACTCCTCAAGAAGTATCAGCAATGATTTTACAATACTTAAAAGGATATGCTGAAGAATACTTAGGTGAAAAAGTAACGAAAGCTGTAATTACTGTTCCAGCTTACTTCAACGACGCTCAACGTCAAGCAACAAAAGATGCTGGTAAAATTGCTGGTCTTGAAGTAGAACGTATTATTAACGAACCAACAGCAGCAGCCCTAGCATACGGTTTAGATAAACAAGATCAAGATCAAAAAATTCTAGTATTTGACCTTGGTGGTGGTACATTCGACGTATCAATCCTTGAATTAGGGGATGGCGTATTCGAAGTACTTGCTACTGCTGGGGATAACAAACTTGGTGGAGATGACTTCGACCAAAAAGTAATTGATTACTTAGTTGACGAATTTAAAAAAGAAAATGGTATTGATTTATCGAAAGATAAAATGGCTATGCAACGTTTAAAAGATGCGGCTGAAAAAGCGAAAAAAGATTTATCTGGTGTTACATCTACTCAAATTTCATTACCATTCATTACAGCAGGAGCTGAAGGTCCACTTCACTTAGAAGTAAACTTAACTCGTGCAAAATTCGATGAAATTACGCGTGATTTAGTAGAACGTACAATTATCCCAACTCGTCAAGCTCTTAAAGATGCTGGCTTAAGCGCATCAGATTTAGATAAAGTAATTTTAGTTGGTGGTTCTACTCGTATTCCAGCAGTTCAAGAGGCAGTTAAACGTGAAACTGGTCAAGAGCCACATAAAGGTGTAAACCCAGACGAAGTTGTCGCAATGGGTGCTGCAGTTCAAGGTGGCGTATTAACGGGTGATGTAAAAGATATCGTTTTACTTGACGTAACTCCGCTTTCTCTTGGTATTGAAACAATGGGTGGCGTATTTACAAAATTAATCGAACGCAACACAACAATCCCAACTTCAAAATCACAAGTTTTCTCAACAGCCGCTGATAACCAACCAGCTGTAGATATCCATGTGTTACAAGGTGAACGTCCAATGGCTGCTGATAACAAAACTTTAGGACGTTTCCAATTAGCTGATATCCCACCAGCACCACGTGGTGTACCTCAAATCGAAGTAACATTTGATATTGATAAAAACGGTATCGTTTCAGTTAAAGCAAAAGATTTAGGTACTCAAAAAGAGCAAACAATTGTAATTCAATCCGATTCAGGTTTATCTGATGAAGAAATCGAACGTATGGTAAAAGATGCTGAAGCAAATGCTGAAGCTGATGCAAAACGTAAAGAAGAAGCAGAACTTCGCAATGAAGCAGACCAATTAGTGTTCCAAGTGGATAAAACTATTTCGGATCTTGGGGAACAAATTACAGAAGACGAGAAAAAATCAGTTGAAGATGCAAAAGAGGAATTGAAAAAAGCATTAGAAGCTGGTGAAATCGAAGGAATTAAATCGTCGAAAGAAAAATTAGAAGGCGTTTTACAACCTTTAGTAATGAAAGTCTATGAACAAGCAGCAGCAGCGGCTCAAGCGGCACAAGGTGAAGCAGGAGCAGATGCTGGTAAAAAAGACGACGGCGTTGTAGATGCTGACTTTGAAGAAGTAAAAGACGATAAATAATTTTCAGATGATAAGATAGATGGGAACAAGAAAAAGTCAAAGCCTGAAAATGGACTTTGACTTTTTCATTGCAAATAGATGTCAATTTTGAAAATTTGAGATAATAAAAACAAACTTCATATACAGTATATTTTGAACATGTTACAATATACGTTATGTAAAAGAGCGGAGTGTGACCGATGAGTAAACGCGATTATTATGAAGTGCTTGGTGTAAGTAAAAGCGCTAGCAAAGATGAAATCAAGAAAGCGTATCGCAAACTTTCTAAACAGTATCACCCTGATTTAAATAAAGAAGCAGGTGCTGATGAAAAATTTAAAGAAATAGCTGAAGCGTATGAAGTGTTAAGTGATGATTCGAAACGCGCCCAATATGACCAATTTGGTCATGACGGTCCAAGTCAAGGAGGATTTGGCGGATTCGGTGGTTCCGGATTCGGTGGCTTTGAAGATATTTTCAGTTCATTTTTCGGTGGAGGAAGCCGTCGGTCTGATCCGAATGCACCAAGAAAAGGGGATGATCTACAATACCGTATGAACATTTCCTTTGAAGATGCTGTATTCGGTAAGCAAACAGAAATTGAAATTCCAAAAGAAGAAACTTGTGATACATGTCATGGATCTGGGGCAAAACCAGGTACAAGTCCAAAAACATGTTCAACATGTAATGGTTCCGGTGAAGTAAATCAAGCAGTTGATACGCCATTTGGACGTATGGTTAACCGTCGTACATGTAGCACATGTCGTGGAACAGGTAAAATTATTACAGATAAATGTTTATCTTGTCATGGAGCTGGAACAGTTCAAAAACGTAAAAAAATCAAAGTTACAATCCCTGCCGGAGTTGATGATGGTCAACAATTACGCGTATCAGGTCAAGGAGAACCAGGTATAAATGGTGGACCAGCAGGGGATTTATATATTGTATTTAATGTGAAAAACCATCCATATTTTGAACGGGATGGCGATGATATTTACTACGAATTAAAATTAACTTTCCCTCAAGCGGCTTTAGGAGATGAAATCGAAGTTCCTACAATTCATGGGAAAGTAAAATTAAAAATTCCAGCTGGAACTCAATCGGGAGCTCAATTCCGAATTAAAGATAAAGGTGTTAAAAACGTCCATGGTTATGGAACTGGTCACCAATATGTCATCGTGAAAGTCATGACACCAACAAAATTAACGGAAAAACAAAAGCAATTGTTGCGTGATTTTGCTGAAATTAGTGGCGATATACCAGAAGAACAAGGTAGTTCTTTATTCGATAAAATAAAAAAAACATTTAAAGGCGAATAAAATCAATGCGTCCATTACGTTGGACGCTTGACTTTATTAAGAAAAGCCCAACTTACTAAAATTTATAGGAGGAGCTGATTGCAAGTGAAATGGACAGAATTGTCGGTTTTAACAACAAACGAAGCGGTTGAAGCGATTTCAAATATTTTTCATGAAGCAGGCGCGAGTGGTGTTGTCATAGAAGATTCAACAGAAGTGAAAAAAGAAAGGGTAGATCAATTTGGAGAAATTTATGATTTAAATCCAAAAGATTTTCCAGTAAGTGGAGTAGTAGTCAAAGCTTATTTACCAGCCTCTAGTTTTTTGGCGGAAACTGTTGAAGAAATAAAGCTTGCAATCTCGAATCTTATTAATTTTGATATTAACCTTGGGGAAAATATTTTCACGATTTCTGAAGTGAATGAAGAAGATTGGGCAACAGCTTGGAAACAATATTACCACCCAGTAAAAATTTCTGAGCGCTTTACTATTGTTCCTACATGGGAAGATTATACACCGGTTAGTACGGATGAACTCATCATAGAACTTGATCCAGGTATGGCCTTCGGTACAGGGACTCACCCTACTACTGTTATGTGTCTACAGGCTTTAGAAAAAGTGGTTAATAAAGGGGATACAGTCATTGATGTTGGAACAGGATCGGGTGTTCTTTCCATTGCTGCTGCATTGCTCGGTGCTAAAAACGTCCATGCCCTTGATTTAGACGAGATAGCGGTAAAATCAGCACGGGAAAATATTAAACTGAATAATGTACAACATGTTGCAAAGGTGTTTCATGGTAATTTGCTAGATACTGTAACAGAACAAGCGGATGTTGTGGTGGCAAATATCCTTGCTGAAATTATTATGACATTTACTGACGATGCTTTCTCTATTGTAAAACCAGGGGGATTATACGTTACATCGGGGATTATCAGTGCGAAAAAAGATAGCGTAAAATCAGCTCTAGAAAAATCAGGTTTTATCATCGAAGAAGTATTAATGATGGAAGACTGGGTTGCAATTATTGCAAGAAGACCATAATAAGGAGGAGTTGTCCCATAAAGGGTCAACTCCTTATCATTTTACAAGAAGTTTTCCATTTATCTAGGAGGTGTGATGAAATGCAACGTTATTTTTTAGATGAACCTTTTAACCAAGAAAAAGAGATAACGATTACTGGTGAAAATGCCCGTCATATTTCTAAAGTGATGCGTATGACTACTGGAGATCGAATTGTTGTTGTTTCGAATAACATAGCATATATTTGTGAAATTTTATCTGTTGGGCAAGAAATTGTTGTAAAACAAACCGGTGAAACAATCCCCTCTTCTGAAATGCCTATTCAAGTACATATCGCGTGTGGATTACCGAAAGGGGATAAGTTAGAGTTTATAGCTCAAAAGGGAACGGAATTAGGAATGTATGCTTTAATTCCCTTTAGTGCGGAACGTTCCATTGTAAAGTGGGATGAAAAGAAGGGTGAGAAGAAAACCGAAAGACTTCAAAAAATTGCTCAGGAAGCTGCGGAACAATCCCATCGAAATCATGTTCCGACTATATCCAACCCGATTTCCTTTAAACAATTAATTCGTACACTTTCGAACTATGATGTCGTATTTATAGCGGATGAAGAAGATGCTAAAAAGGAAGTGCGTACGAGATTTGCGGATAAGCTGAAAAAAGTGTATGATAATGAATTGAAGTCTATTTTATTAATTTTCGGTCCTGAAGGTGGCATTTCAAGAAATGAGGCACAAAGTTTATTAGATGCTGGAGCTGAGACAATGTCTCTTGGACCTAGAATATTGCGTGCAGAAACCGCACCATTATATGCGCTATCTGCCATTTCCTATGAATTTGAATGAAAGAGGTGTACTAGCCTTGTCAACGGTGGCTTTTCATACATTAGGCTGTAAAGTAAACCATTACGAAACAGAAGCAATCTGGCAGCTTTTTAAAGAACAAGGATATGAACGTACTGAATTTGAACATCAAGCAGACGTTTATGTCATCAATACATGTACAGTAACAAATACAGGAGATAAAAAATCTCGCCAAGTGATTCGTCGTGCTGTCCGTCAAAATCCTGATGCAGTAATTTGTGTAACGGGTTGCTATGCTCAAACATCACCTGCAGAAATTATGGCAATCCCAGGTGTAGATATTGTTGTCGGAACACAAGATCGTCAAAAGATGCTTGGTTATATCGAACAATACAAACAAGAACGTAAACCAATTAATGCGGTTGGAAATATAATGAAAAACCGTGTTTATGAGGAGTTAGACGTTCCTTATTTTACAGACCGTACCCGTGCTTCCCTTAAAATTCAAGAAGGATGTAACAATTTCTGTACGTTCTGTATTATTCCATGGGCTCGTGGTTTAATGCGTTCCCGGGATCCTCAAGAAGTAATTCGCCAAGCACAACAGCTAGTAGATGCTGGTTATCTTGAAATTGTTCTTACTGGTATTCATACTGGTGGATATGGACAAGACTTTAAAGATTATAACTTAGCACAATTACTTCGTGACCTTGAAGCAAATGTAAAAGGATTAAAACGTTTACGAATTTCTTCCATTGAAGCTTCTCAATTAACGGATGAAGTGATTGAAGTATTGAAAAATTCAAATATCGTTGTTCGACATTTGCACATTCCAATTCAATCGGGTTCAGATACCGTTTTAAAACGAATGCGTCGGAAATATACAATGGATTTCTTTGCAGAACGGCTTGAACGTTTAAATGATGCGTTACCGGATTTAGCGATCACTTCTGACGTTATCGTTGGTTTCCCTGGAGAAACTGAGGAAGAATTTATGGAGACGTATAACTTTATTGCTAAACATAAATTTGCCGAGCTTCACGTCTTCCCGTTCTCTAAACGTACAGGTACACCTGCTGCAAGAATGGAAGATCAAATCGATGAAGAAGTGAAAAATGAACGAGTGCACCGTTTACTTACATTAAACGATCAATTAGCAAAAGAGTATGCTTCTCGCTTTGAAGGAGAAGTATTAGAAATTATCCCTGAAGAACAATATAAAGAATCAAACGAAGAAAACTTATTTGTAGGGTATACAGACAATTATTTACGTGTTGTCTTTGAAGGTAATGAATCGATGATCGGAAAACTTGTAAAAGTGAAGATTACGAAAGCTGGCTACCCATATTGTGAAGGTCAATTTGTACGTGTATTAGAAGAACAAGTACAATAAAGGAAAACGGTAAAACTTGTAATGAGTTTTGCCGTTTTTTATGTAAAAAGAAATGTGTTGTTTTGGGGATACTAATTTGAAGTAAACATCTAAATTATTTTTGAAAATATCTGACATTTCACAAGTTATTGCCGTTAATGGTATGATGGGAGAGGTACGGACAACTTAAGGAAAAGGAGTAATTTTTATGACACAAAATTACGCTTCAATGATTGATCATACATTGTTAAAAGCTGAAACTACAAAAAATCAAATCGAAAAATTATGTGAAGAAGCAAAAAAATATGAATTTGCCTCTGTTTGCGTAAATCCGACGTGGGTTCATTACAGCGCACAACTTTTATCAGGTACAAATGTAAAAGTTTGTACTGTTATCGGTTTTCCATTAGGAGCAACAACTTCAGAAGTGAAAGCTTTTGAAACAAAAAATGCAATTGAAAATGGTGCCCAAGAAATTGATATGGTTATTAATATTGGCGCATTAAAAGACGGCAATTACAATTTAGTTCGAGACGACATTAAAGCTGTCGTAGACGCAGCAAATGGTACTTTAGTAAAAGTAATTATTGAATCATGTTTGTTAACTGATGAAGAGAAAATGAAAGCATGTGAACTTTCTGTAGAAGCAGGCGCAGATTTCGTAAAAACATCTACAGGTTTTTCAACGGGAGGAGCAACTGTTGAAGATGTAGCATTAATGAGAAAAACTGTTGGACCAGAAATCGGTGTAAAAGCTTCAGGTGGGGTAAGAAGTCTTGAAGATATGCAAAAAATGATTGAAGCTGGAGCAACAAGAATTGGTGCAAGTTCAGGTGTTGCGATAATGAATGGATTAATTTCCGATTCTAACTATTAATTCGAATACTTACTATTGACTGTCGCTAGACAATACGATATAATTTTTTAGTACACAAGTTGCTATAGTAGTTTGTGTATTGACGTGTGTTCGGAGGGAGGGAAAGAGAGATGTCAAAAACTGTCGTTAGAAAAAACGAATCGCTTGAAGATGCTCTTCGCCGCTTCAAACGTACTGTATCTAAAAGTGGTACTATTCAAGAAGTAAGAAAACGCGAATTTTATGAAAAACCGAGCGTAAAACGTAAAAAGAAATCAGAAGCTGCACGTAAACGTAAGTGGTAATTTCCTAGACAATCCCTACGTTCATAACACGCAATTTATGATTCACTAAGGAAAAAAATGATATACCCTAGTATTTGAACTTTCAAATACTAGGGTATTTTACATTTTCTTGCCCTTTTTAGTAAAACTAGATGTACATTTTTTTATAGAATAACAATAGAATAATTAAGAATTGGATAGTCGATTCGTGTACAATGAAAATAAATGAGAAAAACCATTCGATTTTTGAAACTTTTTGACGATATAACCGTAGAATTAACTATCAGGAACAGCCCATCTAAGTAAGGAGGGTAGATATGGGGAAAATAATAAAAGGCAGTTGTTTCATGGCATTATTGTTAATATCATTAACGTTTCTTTCCTTCAACTTGTCAGTTAGTGCCAATGGAGAAGAAATAGTTTCATTGAACAGTGGTGTTGTAACTAGCGATACAAAGGAAAGTGCTTTAATAACTGAAACAGCCAATGATTTTTCAGAATTTGTCCAAACCGAAAATGAAGGGGAAGTAGGACAGACAACGTTTTCTGACAAGCTTTTAAATTTTTTGACTAATCCTATTGTTGTGACCTTTTTATTATCGATTGGTGCCCTAGGGTTAGCGATGGAATTATTTTCTCCTGGATTTGGTGTGCCGGGGCTCATCGGCCTATCTTCTTTTGGATTATTTTACTTTGGACATATCGCCTCAGGGTTCGCAACCTATGAATCGATCATAATTTTTGTCATCGGCTTTGCTTTATTAGCAGCGGAATTGTTTATTCCAGGGGGAATAGTCGGACTTATTGGTGGCGCACTGATGATTATCAGTTTATTATTTGCAGGTGAAAGTGTGGTCCATATGGCGTATTCCATTTTAATCGCTATGTTTATCGCTATAATAGGAATGGTGGTATTAATGAAATTCTTTGGGAAAAATTTACACGTCTTTAATAAATTAATATTAAGAGACGCAACGACGACAGAGGAAGGCTATGTATCCAATATCAACCGTGTTGACCTGTTAGGAAGATCCGGATATACGTTGACACCTCTTCGACCTGCAGGAACAATAATAATTGATAACGAACGAATCGATGTCGTTTCAGAAGGAAATTATGTTGATTCAAAAAAGAAAGTGGAAGTTGTGCGTGTAGAAGGTTCACGAGTTGTCGTGAGAGAAATAGAAAAGGGAGTGGAAGAAAATGGTTATTGATGCAGCAGCTATTAGTTTAATTATTACCGCTGTAGTAGTTATTATTGTATTATCAGTCATATTAACTTTTGTTCCAGTAGCACTATGGATTAGTGCCATTGCAGCAGGAGTAAGAGTAAGTATCTTTACATTAATTGGGATGAGATTACGTCGAGTAATTCCAGCTCGTATTGTAAATCCATTAATTAAGGCTCATAAAGCAGGTTTAGACGTATCCATTAACCAATTGGAGTCCCACTATTTAGCTGGTGGTAATGTTGACCGTGTTGTAAATGCTTTAATCGCAGCTCAACGGGCAAATATAGAGTTATCCTTCGAACGTTGTGCCGCTATCGATCTAGCTGGACGTGACGTATTAGAAGCTGTACAAATGTCTGTAAATCCGAAAGTAATTGAAACACCATTTATTGCCGGTGTTGCAATTAACGGGATTGAAGTAAAAGCAAAAGCGAGAATAACAGTAAGAGCAAACTTGGACCGTTTAGTTGGTGGTGCAGGGGAAGATACAATTATTGCCCGTGTCGGTGAAGGGATCGTTTCGACAATCGGTAGTTCTGAAAGCCACTCAAAAGTATTAGAAAATCCTGATTTGATTTCTCAAACGGTACTTTCAAAAGGGTTAGATTCAGGAACAGCCTTTGAAATTTTATCCATTGATATTGCAGACGTAGATGTTGGTAAAAATATTGGGGCAGAACTTCAAATTGAACAGGCACAAGCGGATAAAAATATTGCCCAAGCAAAAGCGGAAGAACGTCGTGCTATGGCAGTAGCAAAAGAACAAGAAATGGTAGCGAAAGTTCAAGAAATGAAAGCAAAAGTAGTAGAAGCAGAAGCAGAAGTCCCAATGGCAATGGCAGAAGCTCTACGTTCTGGAAACTTTGGAATTATGGATTATATGAATTATAAAAATATCCAAGCAGATACTTCCATGAGAGATTCTATTGCGAAAGTAACAAATGATAAACAAGATTCTACGGAAGATTAAAGATATAACACACCTAAAAGAGAGGAGTGTTTAGTTAATGGAAGGCATTATTCTCATGGTGGTCATTTTTATTGTTAGTTCTTTATTTGGTGGTAAAGAAAAGAAAGAACAAAAACCAATGCCACCTTTTAATAATAAACAAACGACTCAAAAATCCCAAACTTCTAATAAAGTAGAACGTAGGGAAACGAGAAAATCGTTGGAAGATTTTGCGAGTGAAGTGTTTCAACAATTAAATGATAAAACTGCTACAAGAACACCCCAGCGTTCCATGGAGAAATCTGCTCAAGAAGTAGCCAGAAGAGCAACAAAAATAGAAAAGGATTTATCGAAACCTGTAACAAAAAATGCAAGACCATCCCTTGATGCAAATCGTTCCAATCGGTCATCAAGTATAACGAGGGTGAAAAATACTAAAGGGAAAATGAAACAAAGGGAAATTGGAAACTTTGTCCCTACGAATAGAGAAGCGTTAGTTCAGGCGATTATTACATCAGAAATTTTAGGACCGCCAAAGGCAAAGCAACATTCCTAATTGTTTGAAGTTTTGCAGTAATTTGTAAGAAACAAAAGGAATCTATACATGCCCCCCTTTTTCAAAGCATATACTTTTGCGAAAGGGGGGCATTTTTAATTGAAAAAATTATTCCAAAAAGATCCATTAATTGAAATCGTAAATAACAGCCAATTAAGGTTGATTGGAACATATAAATTTATTGAAGCGTCTGAACAGCATTGTTCCTTTTTATATGAAGATTTTTCAATTTTAATAAAAGCAAATCGCGTACATATAGATGTATTAAAAGAGGAAGAATTTATTATACATGTTGAAAATTTATTATCAATTGAAATGAAAAGACAGGTGAACGATTATGAAAAAGTTTGATAATCGTCCTGTTGAAATTCGTATAACACGTAACAATGCGGCCCATGCCTTCATTCAAAATTTACATTCGAAAGGTGTAAAAATAAAGAATGTAACCCATTTAGACAATGAAATTCGTTTTGAAATTACAAGGAAAGATATCAATATAGTACGTACGATTAGGAAAAAGTACCGTGTTAAAGTGAAAATCCAATATTTACAAATTTCTAGAATTTTTCAAAAAAATAGTTGGACAGCTATTGGTTTACTGCTACTAATTTGTATCCCAATTGTTGCCTCCCAGTTTGTTTGGAAGGTGGAGGTGCAATCCGATATACCTGAAGTCCGAGTTGCCGTAGAAAAAATCGTAAATGAAAAATTATCCCTCGCCAAGCCTACATTAAGGGGAAAAGTGGAATCGGATTTCGAAATTAGACAAACTATAATGGAAGAGTTAAGAGATTTATCTTGGGTGCATATATTAAAAACAGGTAGTAGTATGACGATTGTTCCACAACTTGCACCGATTACCGATAATAGAGACAATATAAATGAAGGGAAAAATCATTTAATTGCAGCAAAAAGTGGTGTAATTACTCATTTTGAAATTTCTAGTGGAGAACGTCGTGTATTACCGAATACAACTGTATATAAAGGGGATACACTTGTATCAGGGGTTATATCAGTTGGAGATAAATCGGTTGTAGTAGGAGCTTCTGGGGAAGTGTATGCAGACTACTGGTTAGAAACGGAATTTTCGATTCCAAAGGAATTACAACTCATCTCAGCTAGTAGTCGAGAGTGGACGATTGATTTCAAAATGAATAATGATAAAAAGGAGCAGGGAAAATCATTTCAAAAGATCGATTTACCGGAGTGGCTTTCAAAATTTATCGAAATCAAAAGGACTCAAAAGTACATCACTGTAACGGAAGAGATTACAGAAGAACGAATCGAATCGTTTATTTTGCCACTACTGCACGAAAAAATCTTAAAATCTTTACCTCCAAAAACAATTATCAAAAAGGAAAACATTTTGCACGTTACATTCGATGATGATAAAGTGAAAGGGAAAGTCCTATTTTTGGTAAATGAAAACATTGCGGAAAACTACCCAATTGACCAAGGAGATTGATTTATGTCAGAACAATTATCAGAATTGCAAGTAGAAAATCCAAATGAAGCAGTAATGTTACTAGGAATGTCCGATGCAAATATTAAGCTCATTGAAGAAACATTTCAAGTACGCATTATTACTCGTGGTGAAGTAATTCAAATTGCCGGGGAAGAACTTCCGAAACAGCAAGTAAAGGATTTATTAATTGCCCTATTAAGAGTAATTCGAAAAGGGGTTAATATTGATTTGCGGGATGTGGCTACTGCAATCGAAATGGTGAATAAAGGGACAATTGAATATTTTGCTGAATTATATGAAGAGGAAATAGCGAGAAACTTTAAAGGGAAACCTATCCGAGCAAAAACAATCGGTCAACGCGAGTACATAAAAGCGATTCGTCATCATGACCTCGTGTTTGGTATTGGTCCTGCTGGTACTGGGAAAACCTATTTAGCCGTTGTTATGGCAACGCAAAGCTTAAAAAACGGTCATGTTAAACGCATTATTTTAACAAGACCTGCAGTAGAAGCCGGAGAATCATTAGGGTTTTTACCAGGGGATTTAAAGGAAAAGGTTGATCCTTATCTTCGACCATTGTATGATGCACTACATGACATATATGGTCAAGAACAAACCCAACGTTTAATTGAACGGGGAACAATTGAAATTGCACCTTTAGCTTATATGCGTGGTCGTACTTTAGATGACGCCTTTGTTATATTAGATGAGGCGCAAAATACAACCCATATGCAAATGAAAATGTTTTTAACAAGACTTGGATTTGGTTCTAAAATGGTTATTACCGGAGATAAAACACAAATTGATTTACCAAAAAATACGGAGTCAGGTTTAATCATTGCAGAACGTTCATTAAAATTTTTAAAGGATATACAGTTTAAAACGTTAGAGGCTGGAGACGTAGTCCGTCATCCGCTTGTGGCGAAAATTATCCAAGCTTACACAGATCAGGAGTTATAATAAAGATAAGTTTAATACCGGATTATTGTATAGCTCTAAAAATGTGTACGATAAATCGTGCACATTTTTTATTTCTAGTAACTTTTCATGAAATTATATTCATAAATTGGTAAACTATACATAGAGAAAGACCTTTGGAGGTGCGCAGGTGGAAAAGCACTTTAATAAATTGCTGAATATAATAAGTTTTCGGACTTTATTAATCGTTGTTTTAATTGTCACTGGTATTCTACAATTCTTTTTAATGCTCGGTAATATTCGAGGTACTACATATGATATCCAAGCTTTTCAACTTGCACCAGAGACAATACGTGCAGTCAAAACGGTAGAAGATACAGTAAAAACGGAGCAGGAAAGAGATAATGCCGAAAACGCTGTAGAACCTGTTTACGTATTTAATGATGAAACGGCACATAATCGTTCTTCTTTAGTCACTTCTATTTTTGACATTCTTTTGGATGTACGAAAAGACATAAGTGCTAGTAAAGAAGAAGTGCCGATAGAAAATCAAGTTCAACAACTTCAAGATAAATTAAAGGATATTACAGATAGTCAATCCCAACTTAATTTTACCGACAGTCAATTACAATCGCTTTTAACAGCAAATGATGCGAGTATTGCAACTGCGAAAACATTTCTTGTTAATTTAGTTGAAACAACATTGAAAGAGCCGATTCGTACAGATGATGTAGCTCAAGTACGGAATGAAATTGAATCAAGAATTCGTCAAAATGATACATTGGATGAAAATTTATTCAGCGTACTTGCGGTAATTGGACGAGCGGCAATTGTCGAAACAGAAGTATTGGATGAGGAGCGAACAGAAGAGCTAATTTTACAAGCCCGTGAAGAAGTTGAGCCAACAAGAATTTTACAAGGACAAATCATTGTTCAAGAAGGGGAATTGATTGATCGGGAAGTTTATCGTCAATTGGAACTTTTAGGTTTATTGAATAGCCATACATCAACAAAACCGGTTCTAGGCCTTTTCATCTTTATTGTTTTGCAAATGGCTTTTATGTATATCCTTTTTGACCGTTCGAAAACGGATTTAGAAAAAAGAAGGAAAGCTTTATTTGTAACGGCTATTGTTTATTCGATTTCAATTATATTAATGAAGTTGCTTAGTTTGTTATCAGACCAATTTGATATGACGATTGCCTTTTTATATCCAACAGCCCTTGCTACAATGCTTGTAAGGTTGTTAGCAAATGAAAGGGCGGCGATATTAGTAACCGTATTAACAGCAGCTTCTGCCGGAATATTGTTCCACGAAGGGTACGCAGCAGTTTTACAAATGGATATAGCACTGTATATTATTTTTGGTGGATTATCAAGTGTATTCTTTATGAGGAGCATGGAGAAGAGATCCCATTTATTAAAAGCTTGCGGAATCGTTTTGGTTATTAACTTTTTATTTATTGCCTTTTATTTGTTAATGTCCCAATCAGATTATGAGCTGGTAGAATTATTATTTTATGCAATAGCAGGTATTACATCTGCGGTTTTATCTGGTGCGTTGACGATGGGATTATTGCCTTTCTTTGAATCAGCTTTAGGTTTATTGTCGACAATGAGATTAATCGAATTATCAAATCCAAATCATCCGTTGTTGAAAAAATTGTTAACAGAAACGCCAGGAACATACCATCATAGTGTAATGGTTGCCAATCTTGCAGAGGCTGCCTGTGAAGCAATCGGAGCCGACGGATTATTAGCTCGTGTTGCATGTTACTATCATGATATTGGGAAGACGAGAAGACCGGCATTTTTCATTGAAAATCAAATGTCTGGCATTAATCCCCATGATTCATTGCCACCCGAAAGAAGTGCGGAAATTATCATTTCCCATACGACGGATGGAGCCGCTTTATTGAAAAAGCATAAAATGCCGAAAGAAATTGTAGATATTGCTCTACAGCACCATGGGACAAGTACCTTGAAATTCTTCTTACATAAAGCGAAGGATGAAGGGAAAGAAGTGGATGAAGAAGCATTTAGTTATCCTGGTCCAAAACCGCAAACAAAAGAAGCAGCAGTTATTAATATTGCAGATAGCGTAGAGGCTGCGGTCCGTTCGATGAAACAGCCTAGCTTGGAAAAAGTACAGCAACTTGTACATTCCATTATTCAAAGTCGTGTACAAGAACATCAATTTGATGAATGTGATGTCTCTCTTAAAGAATTAAAGAAAATTGAAGAAGTATTATGTGAAACGTTAAATGGGATATTCCATTCTCGGATTGAATACCCAAAAGAAGGATAATTTTAGGAGGATTCCATGCTTAATATTGATTTTTTAGATGAAACAAATGAAGTGCAGGAGGAGCATATTGAACTAGTTGAAAAATTACTTCAACATGCTGCAAATACTTTAAATATTGAAGATGGCAGTGAAGTTTCTGTTACCTTTGTTACAAATGAAGCGATTCATGAAATTAACCGGGAATACCGTGATAAAGATCAACCTACTGACGTTATTTCCTTTGCCCTCGAAGAGTTAGGTGAAGGCGAGGTAGCGATTCAAGGAGAAGGGATCCCTCGTATTTTAGGGGACATCATTATTTCGACAGATAGAACGAAAGAACAAGCTGAGGAATACGGTCACTCCTTTGAACGGGAACTTGGATTTTTAGCAGTTCATGGATTTTTACACCTTTTAGGCTACGATCATATGACAGAAGAGGATGAGAAAGTAATGTTTGGGAAACAAGATGACATTTTATCTTCTTTTGGCTTAGGCCGTGATTTTAATGGACGTTCTTAAGCTCATTAAATCCTTTGGATATGCTTTAGTTGGCATATGCACATCGTTAAAAGAACAAAATATGCGTATTCATTTATTTAGTGCAGTAATAGTCGTTATAGCTGGAGTGTTAACGGGGATATCGATAACAGAGTGGTTTGTTTTAATTATTACGATAGCACTGGTCATCGGTTCAGAAATGATAAATACAGCAATTGAGGCCGTCGTGAATTTAGCTTCTCCCGAATATCATCCTTTAGCAAAACAGGCGAAGGATGTAGCCGCAGGGGCAGTACTTGTTTTTGCGGTGGCAAGTGTTATAATCGGATTACTCATTTTTCTACCAAAATGGTTTTAAGAAAGAAATATTAAGGAGTTGGGGAATATGACAGTGAATATGAATCAATTAATAGAGCAATCAAAATTAGCAAGAGAGAAAGCGTATGTACCTTATTCAAAATTTCAAGTAGGTGCTGCCCTATTAGCGGAAGATGGAACAGTATATCAAGGCTGTAACATTGAAAATTCGAGTTATGGTTTAGCGAACTGTGCTGAACGTACAGCGATTTTCAAAGCGGTTTCTGAAGGTGTGAAAAATTTTAAAGCGCTTGCCGTTGTAGGCGATACAGAGGGACCATGTTCCCCATGTGGAGCGTGTAGACAAGTCATTTCTGAGTTTTGTGCACCAGATATGCCTGTTTATTTAACGAATTTAAAAGGGGATATACAACAAACGACAGTGGGCGAGCTATTACCAGGCGCCTTTACACCGGAGGATTTAGAACATGCAGGAAAACAACAATAGTTACAAATCAGGATTTATTTCGATCATCGGTCGACCTAATGTAGGGAAATCCACTTTTTTAAATCGCGTAATTGGCCAAAAAATCGCCATTATGTCAGATAAGCCTCAAACAACTAGAAATAAAATTCAAGGTGTACTAACCCGAGACCAGTCTCAAATGATATTTATCGATACACCAGGTATCCATAAGCCGAAACATAAATTAGGGGAATTCATGATCAAAGTATCAAAAAATACTTTGCGTGAAGTAGATCTCATTATGTTTATGGTGAATGCTGAACAAGGTTTAGGAAAAGGCGATGAATTTATTCTTGAGTTACTAGAGGGAACAAAAACCCCTGTATTTTTAGTCGTTAATAAAATAGACCAAATTCATCCTGATGAATTGGTGAATATTATTGAAACGTATAAAGGGAAATTTCCATTCGCTGAAATCATACCAATCTCGGCATTACAAGGTAATAATGTAGATAATTTATTAGTAACGATTGAGAACTATTTACCGGATGGTCCTCAGTACTATCCTGCAGATCAAGTGACAGATCATCCAGAACGATTTATTATTTCCGAGCTCATACGGGAAAAAGTTCTTCATTTAACAAGGGAAGAAATTCCCCATTCTATCGCTGTTGTGATCGACAAAATTAAGCGGGATGAAGAAAACGAACATATGATTCGCGTTCAAGCGACGATTATGGTTGAACGGGATTCGCAAAAAGGAATTGTTATCGGTAAACGGGGCGCCTTATTAAAAGAGGTTGGAACCCTTGCCCGTAAAGATATTGAAATGCTTTTAGGCTCAAAAGTGTATTTAGAGCTCTGGGTAAAAGTACAAAAGGATTGGCGAAATAAATCAACCCACTTACGTGATTTTGGTTATCGCGAAGATGAATATTAATTACCGAAAAGAATGCTTACAATTATGTAGGCGTTCTTTTTATGTATAATAGAAATAGAAAAACGTAGAAGGAAGTGCGGCAATGCTAAATAAATGGGAAGGCATTGTTTTAAAATCGAGATCCTATGGAGAATCCAATAAAATCGTAACAATTATGACGAGGGAAGCAGGTAAAGTGACGGTGATGGCTAGAGGAGCAAAAAAACCAACGAGTCGTTTAGCTGGGATTACTCAAACTTTTATGCATGGGGTATATGTTGTACAAAGAGGTTCGGGAATGGGAACGTTACAACAAGGGGAACATTTAGCCTCCATGCGCCATATCCAAACGGATATTGTTGCAACAGCCTATGCTAGCTATATTGTTGAGCTTCTCGATCGAATTGTCGAAGAGGGAAGTCCGGAACCTTTTGCCTTTGAAGTGTTACAACAAGCTCTTCATGCCATAGAGGAGGAGTATGATCCTGAGGCCATCGCTTTATTTGTTGATTGGAAGCTTCTACCTTATACAGGTGTTCAACCGATGTTACATGCCTGTGCATCGTGTGGAGCAATTGAAGGGGAATTTGCCTTTTCCTTTGCCCAAGGAGGCTATTTATGTCATCGTTGCTTCCATCTCGACCCTTACATCATTCGATTAACGCCAACCCAGTTAAAATTAATCCGAATGTTTTATTCGGTACCTATTGATCAAATTGGCAAACTAGATTTAAAAAAGGGGACAAAACAGTTTATTAAAAAAATTGTTTCAACTATATACGAGGAACAAACGGGAATTCGGTTAAAATCCAGGTCGTTTATTGAGCAATTAGAAAGAACCCCATTACTGAGTAGAAATAAACATAATGAGGAAACGACAGAATAATCGTTATAAAATATTTCGAACGACTTCTAATGTATCTTCCTTAATAGCTTTCCAAAATGATGGATTGGCTTCGCTCAAAAATGTTCCATCTCGTAGATGTAAATAATTTTCGTATAAATAGTTAATTTTATCGTAATAAAAGAGTAAACGATGATTCATATGGGTCATATCAATATGAAGTTCTGTATAACAGTCCACTAAACTTTGCAAATCACTGATTTGTTTTCGTATTTGATCATACATTTCCATATGATATTGTCCAACTTTATGTTCCAATTGACATCGGCTTCGATGTTGATTTAAGACATTCTTTAACGTATCTAGCTTTACGTTTGCTGTAAATAAAATATGGTGATGTGATTGATGCTCAGGCAATTCTTTATTTAATAATTCGTTAACAATGACTAATAGTTTTTCGCTGGCATTTTTTTCAATATTGATTGGTTTTTGTTTTTTAAATAAAGTTTGAAATAACATCAATCCCACCTCTTTTCCTATCATTATAATCGAAATATTCTTACAAATGAAAGATTGAAAAAATAAAATGAACAAAAGTAAAAACACATATCCATTATTGGGTGGAATATGTGTTTTTATACATTTATTGGGTTATATAGAAAAAATTATAGTATATAGAAAAAAAAGAGCTTATCTCGCTAAATTAGCGAAATAAGCTCATCGTTTTTAAAATTCTAAATGTTTTTCGATATATGCTTTAACTTCTGCTATTGGCATTCGGATTTGTTCCATGCTATCACGATGGCGAACCGTTACTTGACCGTCTTCTTTTGAATCGAAGTCATAAGTAATACAGAATGGTGTTCCGATTTCATCTTGTCGGCGGTAACGTTTACCGATTGATTGGGATTCATCATAATCAACAGGGAATGCTTTACGTAACTCGGACCAAACTTCTCCAGCTTCGTCTGCTAATTTTTTTGATAAAGGTAATACTGCTGCTTTAAATGGTGCTAAAGCTGGGTGGAAGCGTAATACTGTACGAGAATCGCCACCTTCTAATTCTTCTTCATCATAAGCATCACATAAGAAGGCTAATGTTACACGGTCAGCACCTAAAGATGGTTCGATACAATATGGAACGTAACGTTCATTTGTAATTGGATCAATGTAAGTAAAGTCTTCACCGGAATGTTCCATATGCTGTTTTAAATCATAATCTGTACGGTCGGCAATACCCCATAGTTCACCCCAGCCGAATGGGAAGCGGAATTCGATATCCGTTGTTGCATTGGAATAGTGGGATAACTCATCTTCTTCATGGTCGCGAAGACGTATGCTTTCTTCCTTCATACTTAAATTTAATAACCAATTTTTACAGAACTCTTTCCAATATTGTTGCCACTCTAAATCTTCACCTGGTTTACAGAAGAATTCAAGTTCCATTTGTTCAAATTCACGTGTACGGAAAGTAAAGTTACCAGGTGTAATTTCATTACGGAAAGATTTGCCGATTTGCGCAATACCGAACGGAGTACGTTTACGCATTGAACGTTGTACGTTTTTGAAGTTGACGAAAATCCCTTGTGCTGTTTCAGGGCGTAGGAAAATTTCATTCGTCGAACTTTCTGTAACACCTTGGAATGTTTTAAACATTAAATTGAATTGGCGAATTTCAGTAAAATCATTTGCACCACATTCAGGGCAAGTAACAGCAAGTTCATCCATTTTTGCTTTCATTTGATCAAAGCTCATACCGTCCACAATAATCTCTTTGCCAGTTTTTTCAAGAGACGCTTCTTCGATTAATTTGTCTGCGCGGTGGCGAGCTTTACACGATTTACAATCAATCATTGGATCATTAAAGTTACCAACGTGACCAGATGCAACCCAAGTACGTGGATTCATTAAAATTGCAGCATCAAGGCCAACATTATATTCTGATTCCTGTACGAATTTTTGCCACCAAGCTTTTTTTACATTGTTTTTCAATTCAACACCGAGTGGACCGTAATCCCAAGTGTTTGCAAGACCACCGTAAATTTCTGATCCTGGGAAAACGAAACCACGATGTTTTGCTAAGTTTACGATTGTTTCCATAGATTTTTGAGCCATGAGTAATTCCTCCTAATTGATGAAAATATAAAAGCACCCGTCTCCGGGCTTTTTGCCCGGGGACGAGTGCATATGTATAGTACACCCGCGGTTCCACCCCGCTTGATTGTCCGGTTGAAGTAAAGCGCTCGCATACGTCGTCATTCGTCATCAATGCAATCCTCATGAACCATTTTGTTCACTGCGGTTGATTGGCTCCTCATTCCTAGTCTGACAAACGCTTTCTTTTCAACCTCAATGGTCGAAGTAAAGCGCTCGCATACGTCGTCATTCGTCACCAATGCAATCCTCATGAACCATTTTGTTCACTGCGGTTGATTGGCTCCTCATTCCTAGTCTGACAAACGCTTTCTTT